>JBQTIE010000223.1:0-3597 GCA_052389315.1 Acidobacteriota bacterium | reverse complement strand
TATACCTATGTCACGGTCCAACCGCTGGAGTCCTTCAAGGGACTCGCGCCCGCCAGCGGTCCGATCGTCGTCAAGCAACTGGGCGGCATCCTCGCGGACCGGGGGGTCTACGTCCCGGGTCAGGCGCAGTTCACTCAAGGAGAGAACGTCCTGTTGTTCCTTGGGGTGCGCGCACGCGACCGATCTCTCTTCACACTCGGACTGTGGCAGGGCAAGTGGACGATCGAGTCCGACGCCGCCAGCGGACAGCAGATCGCGGTGCAGCGGGAGCCGACGTCGCGTGCGGTCAGGGCGCGCGCCTCGCTGGCCTCGATGAGGGCGGACCTCGTGCGACTGGCTGGACCGGCGCCCGTCGGACAGGCCGACGCGAACCTGAGCCCGCCCGAGCGTCCGAGTGGCGCTTCGCCCTTCGTGCTTTTCAATCCCCCCGTCAGATGGACGAAGACGTCGGTGCCGGTCAACGTCGAGACCGGCTCGCAACCAGGGCTGGCCGGGGGAGGGCTGGCGCAAGTCGTCGCGGCAGCGGCCCAATGGAACATCGGGAGCAGCCTCACGCTGACCAATGGGCCCCGGGTCCCGCCGCGATGTCAGGCCGTCGTTGGGACAGACATCCTGGTGACGTTCAACGACCCGTGCGGAGAGATCAGTTCGGACCCCGGCGTGCTGGCGGTCGCGGCCGTGGGGTTCGCTCAAAGCGGCGGCCAGACCATCAACGGTCGCGTCTACCTCCCCATCACGGATGTCGTGATCACGACGAGCTCGAACCCTGCGGCGCAGCCGTTCATGATGTCGCCGACCTGCTTTCAGTCCACCGTTTCCCACGAAGTTGGTCACGGGGTTGGGATCGGTCACACCCCGGATGCGAGCGCACTGATGTTCTTCGCCGAGACCGGGGCGTGCTTTCAGGGCGCCATACCGGTCGGCCCAGATGACCGCTCGGCGCTCTTCACGATTTATCCGCCGGGCGGCGGGCCGCCCGCGGGCATCCCCGGTCGGGCGACGGTCACCTCCGCGACAGCCGCCGGCGGCATGTTGAACATCACCTGGACGTTGGGCCCGGGTGCAGCCGCGACCGCGCATCGGCTCGACTTCTTTGCGGGCACGTCACCGGTGCTCAGCCTCAACTTCGGCCCAGCCACCAGCGTCGCGCTCCCCATTCCCGCGGGCACCGTGGGCACGTTCAGCGTCCAGGTCACCGCGTTGGCCGGAGCAACGCCTGGTGAGTCGTCTGCGTCTTTTCCGTTCACCCTCGGCGGAGGCGGAGGCCCCCCGCCGCCTCCTCCGCCCCCTGGGTGCACGGGCCCGCCTGCCTCCCCAACGGTCAGCGGATCCATCACGGCCGGCATGGCCCTGGTGAGCTGGCCGGCCGTCCCGGGCGCGACCTCGTACATCGTGTCCGCCGGCACCAACATGGGCGGCTCCAACCTGTTCCCGGCGACCAATGTGGGATCCAACACGTCGGTGGGCGCGAGTGGATTGCCTGCCGGCTTCTCGGCTTGGGTCAGAGTGATCGCGGTCAATGCGTGCGGCCAGAGCGCGCCAACCGACTTCTTCCTCAGTTCCGGCCCGGCGCCGCCCCCACCCCCGCCGCCCCCCAGTGGGTCGGTAGTGCAGTTCACGACCAGCGCGAACGCCTGCAGCTGCTGGGTGACGCCGATCACGCTGCAGATCGACGGCACGACGGTGGGAAGCATGTCGTGCTCCGGTTCGGCTGGCCCCTTCCCGACGACGGCCGGCGCGCACATGCTCCAGGCCTGCGACAGCCTGGGCTGCGTTCCCACCAACGCCAATGTGCCGGCCAATGGCACGTTCACCCTCACGTTGACGTGCCAGTGATCGGGTAGGCTGGCTTCCACCGAGACGCGCCCCGCCGTCGTGCGGGGCGCGTCTCCGCTTTGAACGGACTCGCCGCACGCGCCGCATCTATCACCCCGTCGCACCGCACCTGCCGCACCCGAGCACGCGCCACGCCCGAGCACCGGTTTCTCCAAGCACCGCACCTCGGCCCGCGGGCGCCGACGCACCCTCCCCACCTGACGAGCATCTGTTCTCCCAGCACCGCACCCCGGCACCTGCGCGCACCTGACGCACCTGTTCTTACTGCCGCCCCTGTCGTATCCTGGCTGCCCCGATGACTCCACCCGCGGCTCTCGATGACGTCACGGTTCTCGACCTCTCGCATGCACTCGCCGGCCCGTTCGCTTCCACGCTGCTCGGCTATTACGGCGCCCGCATCATCAAGATCGAACCCCCGGGCAGCGGCGACATCGCCCGCGGCTGGGGTCCGCCCTTCTACGGACAGGACTCGGCGTACTTCGTGAGCCTCCACCCGAACAAGCAGAGCGTGGCGATCGACCTCAAGCACCCCGAGGGACGGAATCTCTTCCACCGCCTGGTCGCCAAGGCCGACGTCGTCCTCGAGAATCTCCGGATCGGCGCCGCGGCCCGGCTGGGGCTGGACTATCCGTCGTTGAGCGCGGACCACCCGCGCCTCATCTACTGTTCGGTCTCCGGCTTCGGGCAGGATGGCCCCTTTCGAGATCGTGCGGCGCTCGATCTCGTCGTGCAGGCCGAGAGCGGGATGATCAGCCTCACCGGGCCAGAGGGGGGGCCCAACGTCCGCTGCGGCGTCTCGATCGCCGATTTTGCCGCCGGCATGTTCGCCGCCTTCGGCATTCTGACGGCGCTCCACGCGCGTGAGCGGACAGGCCGCGGTCAATTCGTCGACGTGTCGATGCTCGAAGGTCAGCTCAGCCTGCTGCACGGCGCCATCGGCTCGTATTTTGCGGACCATGTGCTCCCGCGCGCCTGGGGGACGGCGTACGCCGCGCTCGTGCCCTACCAGACGTTTCGAACGCGGAGCCGCGATCTCGCGATCGGCATCGGCAGCGACAAGCTCTGGCGCACGTTGTGTCCGCTCCTGGAGCTGCCCGCGCTCGCCACCGATCCGCGGTATGCCACCAACGGGGCGCGCGTCACCAATCGCGCCACGCTCATCGCCACCCTGCAGGAGTCGTTTTTGCAGCGGACGTACGAAGAGTGGGAGGCGCTCTTGTTGCCGGCTGGGATTCCGGTGGGGGCCATCAACACGATCGGTCAGGTGGTCCAGCATCCACAGGTGCAGGCACGGGGCGCTCTGGTGGACTGTGAGCATCCGACGGCGGGGACCGTGCGCATGGTGGGGCCTCCCGTGCGGTTGTCGGAGACTCCCGGCGGCGTTCGCTCCGCGTCGCCGCGCCTGGGCGAGCACACGGCCGCCGTGTTGCGGGAGCAATTGGATCTCGGCGCCGGCGAGATCGAGCGCCTCGCCACTCTGGGCGTGATCGGTAACTGAAACCTTGAAGGTCCGCGACGGGGGTCCCGTGGAATTGCTCAAAGGCCGTGTCGCCATCGTCACCGGTGCCAGCAAGGGTATCGGCCGTCATCTGTGTCAGGCCCTGGCGCGCGAGGGCGCGCGCGTCGTCTGTGCCGCGCGCTCGGCCGACCTGGTGCGTGAGACGGCGGCAGCCGTGAGCGCTCAAGGTGGTGAAGCCCTCGCCGTCGTCGCCGACCTCGGCCAGGAGCAGCCCGTCCGGACACTGATCGCCGACACGGTCG
>JBQTIE010000222.1:0-16573 GCA_052389315.1 Acidobacteriota bacterium | reverse complement strand
CAAGGGCTTCTTCGACGAGCTGGGCTGTCAGCAGACGCAGGTCTACGACGTGGGCCTCACCGAGTACGGCACGCCGGGCAATCCGGTGGTGTATGCCAAGTGCGACGAAGGGGCCGAGAAGACGCTGTTGATCTACTGGATGTACGACACGATGCCGGTGACGCAGCCGGATGCGTGGCACAACCCGCCGTTCGAGGCGCGGCTGGTGGAGCAGGCGCCGTTCAAGAAGGTGCTGATCGGGCGTGGGGCGACCAACTCGAAAGGGCCGCAGATGTCGCAGCTCAACGCCTTCCGGGCCATCAAGGCGGTGCACGGCAAGCTCCCGGTCAACCTCATCGTCATCGCCGAGGGTGACGAGGAACGCATGGACATCGGCTTGCGCAAATGGGTCAAGGACCATCCGGAACTGTTGGAGGGTGCCGACGCCATGTACCTGTTCGGCGGGCAGAACCCCAGCGGCAGCGCCGGGTTTGGTGGCGGGTCGGAGGGCTGCGTGTATGTGGAGTTGACGACGAGCGGAACGGCGTGGGGCCGGGGGCCGACCGATTCGGACATCCATGGGAGCAACAAGCGCAGCGTGGACAGCCCGGCGTGGCGGCACATCAAGATGCTCGCGTCCCTCGTTTCAGACGACGGCAACACGCCGCTCATCGAGGGGTTCTTCGAAGGCATGCAGCCGCTGACACCTCAGCAGGACGAGGAGCTCAAGACGGCCGCCGCCCGAACGGACTTGAAGATCGCGGCGGCGAACGTGGGGGTGGCGCGCTACATTTCAGACGACCCGTTCACGATGCTGAAGATGCAGCGCTACGGCACGTCGTTCAACCTCGACGGCATCTGGGGCGGCAACATGTATGCGGGCGGCGCGGGGGCCATTCTCCCCAACAAGATCACCTCCAAGCACAACTTCCGCTACATCCCGAACATGACTGGGCCGGGCCTCGTCCAGAAGCTGCGGGCGCAGCTCGACAAGAACGGCTACAAGGACGTGGAGGTCAAGCTGATCGGTGACGTGCCGTGGGCCAAGATGAATTCGGACAACGAAATCGGCCACGCGCTGAAGCGCACCTACGAGGTCATGAACATCAGCCACGGTGCCCTGCGGGCCGACTGGTCCATCGGCGGTGGGGGCGGCGCGGCGGGTGGCTATTGGCCCGCCTACATGTTCGGCTATGGCGAGGTGGGCGAGAAGATCTCGCCGTTCAAGGGCGTGCCGATCGTGGGTGGCGGTGCGGGGCTCGGCGGCCGGGCACACTCGGCCAACGAGTACTACGTGATCGAGGGGGCTGGCAACGTATACGGCATGGCCGGCGCCGAAAAGGCCGTCGCCACGTTGCTGTACTCGTTCGCCGGCAAGATTCCGCCGAAGTCCACCACGACCAATTGAGCGGCGGCCTGTCGATGATTGCCGTTCGCGATCTGGAGAAGGACTACTTCGTCGGCGACCACACGATTCACGCGCTGCGCGGGATCACGCTGGACATCGCCGCCGGCGAGTTCGTCACCGTCGTCGGGCCGTCGGGGTCGGGCAAGTCCACGTTCATGCACATCCTCGGATGCCTCGACCGGCCGACGCGAGGCCAGTACGTGCTCGGCGGGCGCGACGTGTCGGAACTGTCCCGCGACGAGTTGGCGCGCGTGCGGAACGAGACGATCGGGTTCGTGTTCCAGGGGTTCAACCTGCTGGCGCGTACCTCGGCGCTCGAGAACGTGGAGCTGCCGCTGCTCTACACGCGCGCCGGCGCGCTCAAGGCCGTCGATCGACGCGAGCGAGCTCGACGTGCCATCGCCACCGTGGGGCTGACTGACCGCGAGGCGCACCATCCCAACCAGTTGTCGGGCGGGCAGCAGCAGCGAGTGGCCATTGCGAGAGCGCTGGTCAACCGTCCGCGGCTGCTGCTGGCTGACGAGCCGACCGGGAACCTGGACACGGAGACGAGCCACGAGGTGATGGAGGTGTTCGCGCGGCTGCGAGCCGAGCACGGCTTGACCATCCTGATCATCACGCACGAGCGAGACATCGCGGCCTGGGGCACGCGCACCATTGATTTCCGGGACGGCCGAGTCGTGTCGGACCGTGTGCATGAGCCGGCCGCGTGAGCAAACGTCCACTCTTGTGGAAAAGGGGTCAGACCCCTTTTGTCAAACTGTGCATCCTCCTCGGGCAGCGCAGGAGAGCTCGGCGTCGATCTGGCAGATAATGCAGGTTGATCGCAGATTTCGACAGCGCTCGTCCGGCGAAACCACGTTCCTGCGATCGGTGGCGTGCCATCCATGACGCATCTCGTCCGTCGCCTTCGGGCGCTCCATCCCTCGGTGGACATCGCGTTCAACGCGCTCACCCGGAACCGGCTGCAAACGGGTCTCACCGTGCTTGGGATTGCCGTCGGGGTCGGCACGGTGCTGGCGATGATGGCGGTCGGGGCCGGGGCGCAGCGCTCCATCGAGCAGCAGGTGCGAGCCGCCGGTCTCAACCAGATCACCATCAAGGCCGGCAACTGGAAGCCCAAGACCGAGGACTCGGGTGCCGCCGTCGCGCACCAGGGCGATGCCGGCGACACGCTCGTCCTGCCCGTGCCCGATCTCATGCCCTCCCCGTTTGACCTGGACGGTCTCGTGGATCGGACGGCAGGCCGCGCGACGCACGCCGCCGATGCCGTGCCGGCGTTCACCCAGCTACCCCTTCCGCAAGAGACGACAAGCCTCAACGCGGATCGCGTTCCCTCAATTCGCGACCTCCGTCGTGATCGCGGGCTGCTTGCCGATGATCGTCTACCGGCGGCCGACATCCTGCGCGTCAGTCATCCCGAAGACGACCCGATGGAAAAGCACGACCACCCCTTGGCATGGCAGCGCCTTGGGGACCTCGAGGCTGGACTGGGCGCTGCCGCCACGTTGTCGTTTGCCGACGCGGAAGCCATCCGCGACGTGCCCGGCGTGCAGTATGTCGCGTGCGGCGTCCACGCCAACGCCCGCGTGCATCTCGACAAGAAGCGCTGGTTCACGCGGATGCACGGCACCGATCTGCACCTGCTCGACATCAAGCGCACGTGGACGCTCACCAGCGGGCGCTTCTTCACCGAGCGTGAGCAGGAGCGCGCCGAACAGGTGATGGTCCTTGGCCAGGTCGTCGCCGAGAAGCTCTTCGGCCTTGGCGCACAGCCCATTGGACAGACGGTCACGATGTGGAATCAGGCCTTCCGCGTCGTGGGCGTCGTCTCGAGCTCGACGTGGGTCGTGCGCCCGGCCGCTGGAGACGATGAATTCGATGCGGTGTACATGCCGTACACGACGACCCATCGGCTGCTGAACCTGACCAAGCTGAACGACATCACCGTCACGGCCGCCTCGTCTGGGGCTGTCACGGAGGTGGCCAAGCGCGTGGCGGAGTTGCTGCGACAGCGTCACCGCATTGGCGATACGGCCCCTGACGACTTCACCATCTCGACGCAGGCGACGCGCGCGGTCACGACCGGAGGACTCCCTCCGAACGTCGCCTCGGCCATCGCCGGCAACGTACGAGAGCTCGAGCGCGTCACGCTGGAGCAGCTCGCCGGCACGCTCGAACGGTCGAGCAACACCATGCGGTGGCTGCTCGCGGCGGTGGCGGCCGTGTCGCTCCTGGTCGGCGGCATCGGGATCATGAACGTGATTCTGCTGTCGGTCACCGAGCGCACCCGGGAGATCGGGTTGCGCCTGGCCGTCGGCGCCCGCTCCGGGGACGTGATGCGGCAGTTTCTCACCGAAGCGGTGGCGATCAGCCTCGCGGGTGGTCTGATCGGCATCGTGGCGGGAGTGATCGCATCCTTCATCATCTCGAACACACTCCGCTGGGCCACCGTCATTTCGCCGGAGGCGATTCTCGTCTCATTTGGCATCGCGGCCGCGATCGGCGTCTTCTTCGGGTGGTACCCGGCGCGGAAGGCCGCGGCGCTCGACCCGATCGCCGCGCTTCGACACGAGTAGCGAGCACCCCCGCATGCCAGCCTCGCCGAGCCGCCTCGAGGCGCGCGTCTGATGCTGCGATTTCTTGTCGCGGCCACCCACATCGCCTGGCGAGCCCTCGGGCGGAACCTGATGCGCAGCGGCCTCACGACGCTCGGCGTGGTGATCGGCGTCGCCGCCGTCATCGCCATGGTCGCGCTCGGCAACGGCGCCAAGGCTTCCGTGGAGCGCACGCTCCGCTCCGCCGGCACCAGCGTCGTCCAGGTCACGGCGGGTAATTACATCCGCGGCGGCGAGAGCGTGAACATCGCGTCGGGATTCGGTGCAGCGACCTCGCTCTCACGCGGCGACGCCGCGGCAATCGCCGCGCTCGACGACGTCGAGCACGTCGCGGCGGAGCTTCGATCGCGGACGTGGGTCGAGGCCTCTCCCGAAGCGCGCGTGTTCACGATGGTCCTCGGGACCGAGCCCGCAATCGCCGAGATTCACGGCTGGACGTTTCTCGCGGGCCGCGCGTTTGCGCCCGATGATGTTGCGGGCGCCCGCGAAAGGGTCGTGCTCGGCCGCGTCGCGAGCGCCCGGCTGTTCGGCGACGGGGTCAATCCCGTCGGTCGCCGCGTGACGATTCACGGTGGCACCTTCGAAGTCGTCGGCTGGATGCGGGCCGTGGACGCCGACCAGGATGACGGCGCTTTCGTCCCCGTGACCACGCTTGGCGCACTGACCGGGCGCGACTACCTGCAGCAGATCACGATCGGCGTCACCGAAGCCGGCGTGGCCACCAAGGTCGCCGACGCCGTCACGGCACTGCTTCGCGAGCGGCACGCCGAGGCCATCAAGACGAGCGCGGCCAGGGCGTCGGGGGCCCTGGGCGGACTGCAGGGGCCGGGCGGAGCCGGCGGCGGCACGCTGGCGACGCCGGATGACTTCGTCGTGCGCACGCTGGCCGCGCAGCAGATGACCAAGGGGCTCTACACCGAGGTCGCCGCGTTTGCGCTCGCCAACATGCCCAAGCTCGATTCGGCGACCACCGAGGAGATGGCCGGCACGCTCAATCGCGCGGGCGCGACGATGACGGCGCTGCTGGGGAGCATTGCGGGCATCTCGCTGGTCGTCGGCGGCATCGGGATCATGAACATCATGCTCGTGTCGGTCATGGAACGCACCCGGGAGATCGGGTTGCGCCTAGCCGTGGGCGCCAGGCGCCGAGAGGTGTTGCTGCAGTTCCTGGTGGAGGCGCTGGTGCTGAGCCTGCTGGGAGGGGCCGTGGGCGTGCTGGCCGGCATCGGCGCCGCGCGAGGGTTGACGGCGCTCCTGAGCTGGCCCACCGACGTGTCTGCCGAGGCGATTGGGTTGGCGGTCGCGATTGCGGCCGCGGTGGGGATTGGTTTTGGCTACTACCCCGCGCGGCGTGCGTCGCTGCTCGATCCGATAGACGCCCTGAGACGCGAGTGAGCGGACAACAGGATAGACCGTCGGGATCGCCGCCGCCGGGCCGGTGGTTGGTCCAGCGTCAGGAAGGCGTCAGTCCCCTTGCGACGAAGGGCAATTCGATCTCATACGGCTCGCCCGTCAGCGCGTAGCGGAGCTTGAGCATCACGTTCTCGCCCGCGATCGGGCGGCTGCGCGCAACCCACGCCTCCCCGGTGTCGTTGATCTGCAGCGTCACCAGTTCTGCGGGTTCGCCCGGACGCACCACCTCCAGCGTCACCCCGCTCGCCACCGACGCCGGGAGCTCACGACGCACGGCATCGGTGAACCACACCTCATGGCGGCCGTCCCTCCCCAGCACGACCTCGTAATGCACGTCGCCGTTCATCAGCACGAGCCCGCCGTGGTGCGGCGTGTGATCGCCGTGGGGGCCGGTCACGTTCTGATGGGCCGGGTCCGTGGGTGCGGCTGGCTGGACGGATACCGCGGGCGCGGTGCCACCGCCGTCGCCACACGCGGCGAGGAGCCAGAGGACCAGGACACCCGGCGGGAGGCGGTGCAGCATACGTGATGATTCTATGACGCCGATGCGCCGAGCGGTGGGCCGGAGCGACCACCGAGCGCCGAGCTCGTGGTGCGCTTGGTCGATGGATGTCCCGCGCGTGTCTGGGTTGCGCACGCTGGCGTGGAGCCGGGTATGTGCGGCCATCGAAGCTGACGGCCCCCGACGTGCCCAGGACCGGCGGAATCGTCGGGCATATGCGGATGACGGCGGCGGCCAAGGACAATGCGGTGCGCGGCAACGTTCGGTTGTATCATCTCGCTGTTTCGGCAGTTCCGTCCTCGGAAGATCGGCTCGCGTGTGATCCTTGGCTGCGATCCTGGCAGCGAAGGGCAACTGAAATGGGATGACGCCGTAGCAGCCCCTTCGGATGTTGTGCCGACACACGCACTGGGCCAGAACGCGCGACTCATCTCAATGTGGAGGACGCATGCGAAGCATCGCTATTGCACTCGCGGTTGTCTGTGGAGCTACATCCCTGTCGGCTCAGAGCCGTGCCGCGGACGAGACTGCGATCCGGGCGCACGCTGCAGCGATTGAAAGCGCGCTCAACAAACGCGATGCCGTCGCGCTCGGCGCGTTTTTCACAGCCGACGGCGACGAAATCAATGTCGATGGGCCGCTCAACTCCGGTCGAGAAGCCATGCGCAAGGCAGCCGAAGCGGAACTGGCCAAATGGCCGCCAACAATGCGGTTCACGCTCACGGTGACCGGCATACGTTTTATTAGGGAAGACATCGCGATCGTGGAGACTGCGGCTCGGTTCAGCGAAGGCTCTGTCCGAGCGACTCGCGGGACATGGGTGAGCGTGCGCCAGGACGGCAAGTGGCTAATCGCGGCGCTGCGGGTCTATCCAGCTCAGCGCCCGAAGTAATCGCCTGGATGCGGCATGACAAGCAATTGCTGCTGACGGCGCGTGGGATGTCGGAAGCGGCGCGCCCGCTGCACGCGCGCGCCGCATTTTGTTGGAACGCGCCGCAGCAGAATTGCGGCCGTTGGGCGGACGTTGAAGCAGATGGGTGAGTGACGATTCGTGAGCAACTGGCTGGAGCAAGCTGCGTCAGGTCCCGACGTTCGGTCGCCGACCTCGCGAAGGGTGCGCCGATTACCCTCAGATGTTGGAGATGAACGTCACGTACGAAGTGGGGGCCAACGCTCCCCGGCTTCCTTCGCTTCGGGAGTAGCGGAGGATGGCGGGCTGCTCGCCTTCGACATGCGGCGTGGAAAACCGCACCCAGTCGTCGCTCTGCCATTCATCGCGATGGGAGCTGCCGACGCTCTGGCGGTGGTGCCCGCGCAGGTCGAGGCAGGGCTCTCGCGAACAATGCTGATGCGTGCTGTGGCTTTGGTGACGCCTCTATTGAGGCTCACCAAACTGGTCGTTCTTGGCGGGTTTCTCGTTCTTGGCATGAGCCATACCGCAGGGGCCCAGCAGCGGCCGGTCACACCGCCGATCACCGGAGCTGCTATCGCCTTCGTCAACGTGAACGTGATTCCGATGGACGGCCCGCGGCTGGAGACAGGCCGGACGGTGGTGGTCCAGGGCGAGCGGATCACGGCGATCGGTGAACGTGGCGCGGTCCCCATCCCCGACGGCGCCGCGATCGTCGACGGGTCGGGCCGTTATCTCGCCCCTGGCCTGACGGATGCGCACGTCCATCTTGAGAAGGACATGCCCTGGGCGCCCACCCGGCCCGACTTCAGCGATGCGCCGTTGTACCTGGCTTACGGTGTCACGACCGTGATCAACCTCGGAGGCTCGCCGGAGCAGCTCGATTGGCGGCGACGCATCGCCGACGGCGAGCTGCTCGGACCCACGATCTACACGGCGGGAGCGTTCATCGACGAGCCGCGCGTCAAGACGCCGGACGAGGTGGCACAGGAGATCGCCGCCCAGCATCGCGCCGGCTACGACCTCATTAAGTTCCACCCAATCTTTACGCGCGGGAGGGGTTACATCACGACGACGGGCTTGTCGCGTGAGTCGTATCTGAAGATGAACGATGGCGCGCGCCAAATGGCGATGCCGCTCGTCGGTCACGCTCCGGTGTACCTCGGGCTCGACGTCCTGCTGCAGGCGCGGCAGCCGCTCGCGCACCTGGGCATGTTGTCGAACATCCACTTCTTGCCGCTGGCCAGCAGTCGCGCGTGGCTTCTCGTGACGGCGTCGGCATTGGCAGCACTGATGGTGATGGTCGTGACGAGCGGTGCAGCGGCGATCATCCGTCGCTGGCGGCGCACCATGCCGCCGCCGTCGCGCTCGACCTCACGCGTTCGCGCCCTCCTGGGACTTCAGTTGCTGGCCGCCGTCCTCGCGGTCGCGAGTGCGGCCTCGTTCCTGCCGGGTGGCCCGCTATTCCAGAGCGTCGCGTTGCGGTTGATATTGACTTTCCTGATCCTCTTCATGGCTGCAGCAACGGTAGCCCTGGTCGTTTCGACCGCCGCGATTTGGCGTGACCCAGGCGCCACCTGGGTCACGCGCCTGCACGCCGCGCTCGGGTCGAGCGCCAGCCTTGCATTCATGTCCGCGGCTCTCGTGTTCTGGGTGCCTGTCGCATGGCGGAGCAGCGATGCGGGCATCGAGCGGCTGGCGAGGCGTATCCATGAAGCCGGTATCCCCGTGCAGACGACCCTGGTCGCCTACGACGCTATCGGCGGTCCCGGCAGGCAGCGGCTCATCGACGATCCCGCTATCGCGTATCTGAGGGCGGACACCCAGGCGATCTGGCGCCGTGGAGCGCAAGCACCGGGGCCGCCCGGCTATCGCTACACGGACTTCATGAAGACGGTGGCTGGGGCGCTGCATCGGGCCGGCGTGCCCCTGATGGCCGGGACCGATGCGATGGGCGCTCCGTTGGTTGCGCCGGGTTCATCACTCCACCGTGAGCTCGAACTGCTCACCGAAAGCGGTCTGTCGCCGTACGAGGCGATGCGCGCGGCCACGGTCGTACCGGCTACCTTCCTGGCGAAAGAGAAGGAGTTCGGCACGATCGCTACGGGACAACGGGCCGATTTGCTCCTCATCGACGGGAACCCGCTTGAGGACGTGACTCGCCTTAAGCTAACGAGGCCCTGCCTCAGACCGCCAAGCATGTGACGTGAACAGGGCGTCGTTAGCGGCGCACCCGGGAGGGCCCGGGACACATCGCGTCAGAAACTGTCCCACCAAACGGTGTAGTTTCTTGGGAGCCATGATGTTGTGTTGCCCCGCCTCCGGCGGGGCAGTCGCCTTGACGGAGAAACTTGACTCATCTTGTCGACATTCGGGGCCGTCAAGGCTCCCAGTGGATTACTGGAGGTCCGCATTGCCCGTACCGATTCCACGGACGAGCCAGAATCTGTGCTCACCGGAACCGTGCACGAGAGGGACGCGGCAGTCGTGCTTCATGGTCAGGCTACGGGCGTCCTGCCGTTCCAGGGTTCGCCTTCAACGCACCCACTGGGCACCCTGGCCACTCGTTCGCGCCTATTGAACGCCGTGGGCAGTGAGCAAACGAATCGAGCCGACGCGCCCATCGACTCGGGCTTGATGCCGCCCCCGGCGCGCGGCCCAACCGCTGGCAAGACGCTTGGGCTCAAATAGGGTGCAAGATCTCACGGCGGACGTTCGCAAGTGGCTGCACGATGCTCAGCGTGTGCAAGCCTGAATTGAACCCCTCGAGGCCTGCATCATTGCAGCCGACACCAGCGGTCGGTGGTATCGTGCCTCGCACGGAGCGAATTCGACGTCCAGCCGTCAGCCGAACTCGGCGGGAGACGCCTTGAGTCGAACGATGGGACTTGCCGTCTGCACACTCGCCGGGTGATCTGCCGCATCCGGGCCTGCCCACTCGCTTCCCGCACGGGGGCCTTCGCTGATCCCGCCGCGTGAGGTCAAGTAGCGATTCGTCCAGCGCGCCTGGCACGGGTCGCTATGCCAGACGCTCGCGCGGGCCGGACCATCGGACGACGTCTCGTCGTCCCTTTGGTGAGAGTTCGTAGTGACCGGTCTTCACCCTCGCGAACCACCCGTAGTGGTTGTCTCTCAGGATGGGTCCGGCGCGCGACACGCCGGCACGCTCGCTGATGACGCTCACCTTCAGGACGCCCTCATCGGCCAGTTCTCGTGCGCAACGAAGCGCGTCCTGACGATACGCGGTGAGCCGCTCCCGAGAAGCAGAGCCGCCCGCCTCCGGATCTCCAACCCGCTCGGCGAACTCCCTGAGCAGACGCCGCCGGTGTGCCGGGTGCGGTCTGGGTCGATAGGGGACGGGATCCAGGACCGGCACCACATGCCCGGACATGGAGACCGTCAGAAGGCCCAGGCCGAGGCGCCGAAGAAGGCTCGTCACCTGCTTCCTCCGTGAACGCCATGAGGCGCTACGGTCTTTGCCGATGCGGAACGCGACGTAGACCGTCCGTGAGACCTTGAGCCGATCGACGGCCTGCAAGACGAGCGCAAGGTTGAACTGCTCTTTCAACTCGACGACCAGCGGGCCTTCGTCTCCACGCACGGCCACGATGTCGCACGCCCCGATCTCGCCCTTCACGGTGTAGCCCTGTGCCTCCAGGAACCGTTTCACCGGGCAGTAGAGCTCCACCTCAGGCATCCAAGCACTCCTTCTTGCCGCGCTCCCTGCTTCCCGATCTCAGCCGGCGGGCTCGCCTCGGCTCGCCGTTACCGCGGCACGATGCGCGGCACCTTGAGCCGCGCGATCTCCTCGTTGAGCGCCGCCAGGTCGGTGCCGAGCAGGCGATCGCGATCGGCGAACGCGGCCTGACCTTCCGTGCGTGCCGCCTCCAGCCGCTGCCGCTGCCCCGCCGTCGGGCCGGAGAGCGTCCCCTGGTGGATTCCCGAGCCGTCGAGCTCGGTGAACAGGCTCGCCACGCGTCCTCTGAGCCCCCCTCCGCCGAAGCCCCCGCCCTCCTCACCGCCTCCGCCCCCGCCGCCACCCACGCGCGTCTGAAGTTCGGCGAGGCTCTTCGACATGCGCGCCGCGGCATCAACCACCGGCACGGGCGGCGACGCCTGACGTTTCAACTGTGCCTGAAGTGCCGCGATCTGCTCGCTCACCCCGCGCAGTGTGTCGCCGGCCCGCACGAGGTCGGCCTGTAGCGCCTGGACGTCGGTCAGGTGCTTGAAGCGCAGCGCCCGCTCCGCGTCGGTCAACGGGAGCATCGGATCCGGATCGACGCGCACGGTCGCCTTCGATTCGCGGCCGCCCACCCGCATGGTCACGGTGTAGCTGCCAGGCACGACGAACGGCCCCCGCTGCCCGCTCAACGGCGCGGGCGCGGCGCTCCGCATGTCCCACACCACACGGTTGAAACCCGCCTGCGTCGTGCCCTCGAGCTCGCGCACGACGGCCCCGGAGGCGTCCTGCACCGTGAGCCGGGCGCGCTCCTTGCCGGCCGTTCGCACGTGGTAGGTCAGGATCGCGCCGAACGGCGGATTGGCCCCGGCGAACACGCGCTGCGCGCTGTAGCTCTCGTGCTTCCATCGCTGCAGGATCGTCGCCGGCCGAGGCGGGAACAGATGCAGCTCCGACGCGGCCACCTCGGCCGTCATGCCGCTCAACGGGGACATGTCGTCCAGCACGTAGATGGATCGTCCGTGCGTGCCGACGACGAGATCGTTCTCGCGCGGGTGAATCACGAGGTCGTCCACGGGCACGGTCGGGAACGTGTGCGTGAAGCGGGTCCAGTCAGTGCCTCCATTGACCGTCACGAACAGCCCGGTTTCGGTCCCTGCCACCAGGACATTCGGATTCCGCGGATGCTCCTTGACCACGTTGATCCAGCCCATCGCCGGCAGCCCACCCGCAAGCGCCCTCCACGTCTCGCCGAAATCACGCGACACGAACACGTACGGCGCGAAGTCGTCGTCCTGATGCCGGTCGAGCGACACATAGATCGTCCCGGCATCGTGATGCGACGGCTCGACGCGGCTCACGCGTCCTTTGCGAGCAGGTCCCGGCACGCGCTCGGTCACGTTGCGCCAGGTCTTGCCTCCATCGCGTGACATCTGCACCAAGCCGTCGTCGGTCCCCGCCCAGAGAAGCCCCGCCTGCACGCGCGATTCGGCGAGGGTGGTGATCGTACCCCATGCGGTGACGCCGTCGTTTCTCGACAGCACGTCAGGGCCCGGCTTCGCGCCCATGATCGTCAACGCCGTGCGATCCTCCGCGCGCGTCAGATCCGGACCCGCCGTCCACGTCTCGCCGCGATCGCCGGACCGGAACACGCGGTTGCCGCCGAAGTAGATCACCTTCGAGTCGTGCGGGGAGATCACGATGGGAGACGTCCAGTTGAAACGGTACGGCGTTTCCCCTGGTGGAGGCGTCGGCCGGATCGGCTTGCGATCGCCGGTCGGCCGGTGGAAGCGCGAGAGGTTGCCGTCCTGCGACTCCGTGTAGATGGTGTCGGGGTCGTTGGGGTCGACCTGCGCGTACATCCCGTCGCCCGTGTTGATCTGCACCCAGTCCTCGTTGAGGATGCCCAGATAGTGGCGCGTCGCGCTCGGACCGCCAAACGAGTGGGTATCCTGCAACCCGCCGTAGATGTTGTACGGCGTCGCCATGTCCACACCGATCGCATAGAACTGCCCGAGGGGGATGTTGTTGACCTTGTCCCACGTGACGCTGGCATCGAACGAGAAGTACAGGCCGCCGTCGTTGCCGAGGATCAGGTGCTTCGGGTTGGCCGGGTTGATCCAGAGCGCATGGTGATCGCCATGGACGCCGACGTCGTAGGTCGGGCTCATCACCTGGTTTGCGCCCTCGCGTCCCGTCGCCGGATCCGCGAACGTGCGCCCGCCATCCTCCGACACGAACATCGAGGAGCCCAGGATGTAGATGCGGCGATCGTTGCTCGGGTCGATGTGAATCTTGCTGTAGTACATCGGCCGCGGGTTGACGTCGCTCATCTTCCGCCACGTCGCGCCCGCGTCGTCCGATCGATACGTGCCGCCCGCCTCGCGATGCTCGACGGTGGCGTAGAGCACGCGGCCGTCCTGACGCCAGACGGCCAGCCCGATGCGGCCGATGATGCCCTCGGGCAGACCGCGTGAGAGCCTGGTCCACGTGCGGCCCCCGTCCGCGGTCTTGTAGATGCCGCTGCCCGGCCCGCCGCCGGTGAAGCCCCACGCCGCCCGCCGCCGCTGGTACGCCGCCGCGTACAGCACATGGCGGTTGCCCGGATCCATCACCAGGTCCACGAACCCGGTGTCCTGATCGATGAACTTGACGTTGGTCCACGTGCGGCCGCCGTCGGTCGTCTTGAACACGCCGCGCTCGGCGTTCGGTCCCCACAAGCGCCCCAGCGCCGCCACGTAGACGATGTCCGGATCGGTGGGGTCGATGATGACGCGGCCGATGTGGTGCGTCTCGCGCAGTCCCATGTGCGCCCACGTGTGGCCACCATCGAGCGACTTGTACACGCCGTCGCCGAAGGTGGAGCTCTGGCGGTTGTTGGGCTCGCCGGTGCCGACCCACACGAGATCGCGATGCGAGGCGCTGAGCGCCACGTCGCCGATGGAGGAGACGCCCTGCCGATCGAAGAGCGGCGTCCACGTCGTCCCGGCGTTGGTCGTCTTCCACAGCCCGCCCGAGGCAGCGCCCACATAGATGGTGGATGGGTCGCGCTCGTCTACCGCGACATCGTCAATGCGGCCGCCCATGACGGCGGGGCCGATGGGGCGCCATTCGAGCTGGGCCAGTGAGGATTCGTCCAGGCGCTGGGCCGATGCGGTGGCGAGCGCCAACAGGAAGAGGAAGCATGTCGCGGCCAGCCGGTGTGTCAGTGTCATGGGTCCCCCTGTCTCGGCAGACTCTACACCGTGACGCCGCATGTATATACTCGTCCAGGCCGGCGGACCTCCCGGCCTCGGCCGGTGCGTAACCCAAGGACATGTTTCGATGATCGGTCGCACCCTCGAACACTACCGGATCGAGTCGAAGCTCGGCGAAGGCGGCATGGGTGTGGTCTACAAGGGTCACGATGCCCGTCTGGACCGTCCGGTGGCCATCAAGATTCTGCAGCCCGAACAGCTTTCCGACGACATCGTCAAACAACGCTTCGCCCGCGAAGCCAGGTCTGCGAGCTCGCTGAACCACCCAGGGATCGTCACCATCCACGATATTCGCTCGGCCGACGGGCTGGATTTCATCGTGATGGAGTACATCGAGGGATCGACGCTCGATGCGCTCATTCCACCCAGGGGCATGCCTGCCGCTCAGGTATTGCGATACGCCATCCAGATGGCCGACGCGCTGGCCGCGGCTCACGGCGCCGGTATCGTGCACCGTGACCTCAAGCCGTCGAACGTCATGGTCACGCCCGCCGGGCGGGTCAAGATCATGGACTTCGGCCTCGCCAAGCAAGTAGAGACGACAGCGCCTTCACCCGGCTCAACCACGTTCCACGCGCAACTCACCGAAGCGCAGGTGGTCGTCGGCACCGCGGCATACATGTCACCCGAGCAGGCGGAAGGGCGGAAGCTCGACGCCCGATCAGACATTTTCACTTTCGGCGCCGTGCTTTACGAGATGGCCACGGGCCAGCGGCCGTTCGCGGGGGAGTCCTGGCTGGCACTACTGGCGAGGATCCTGAACGAAGAGCCCAAGCCGCCAGGGGTGATCGCTTCGTCCATCCCACCGGATCTCGAGAAGATCATCCTCCGCGCTCTGAGAAAGGATCCTGGCCGCCGTTACCAGACAATGGCGGATTTGAGGGTCGCGCTGGAAGATCTCGAGGTTGATGTCACGTCCGGACGCAAAGAACGGCCGTCGGCGCGCGTGGCGTGGCGGAGGTGGGGGGGTGCCGCGGCACTGTTGCCGATCGCGATGGCCGTCGCCTACGCGGGGTGGCGAGCCTGGACTGTAGAGCCGACAGCGCCTGTTCAGGCCTCGACACTCACGACGTTTCCCGGGCAGGAACTCTACCCCTCGCTCTCGCCTGATGGCGGCCATGTCGTATTCACCTGGACGGGACCTCGACAGGACAACACCGACATCTACGTGCAACAGATCGGCGCGGGTTCTCCACTGCGGCTGACAACCGATCCGCAACCTGAGTTCAACCCGGTCTGGTCCCCAGATGGCCGCTGGATCGCATTTCTACGAGGCAACACGGCGACGCCGCTGGGAAGCAGCGATCGCCAGGTGCGGTTGATCGCCCCATTGGGGGGACCGGAGCGTCATCTGGCGGACATCCGCGTTCGAGAGATCACCGTCAATCCGGCGTACCTGACCTGGTGTCCAGACAGCACGTGCCTGATCGCCAGCGACACGACTGGCGAGGGCCGTCCGGATGCCCTGTTCACGATCGCGGTCGAAACCGGCGAGAAAAGACAGTTGACCGACCCTTCGTCTCCGGCCCTTGCCGATACGAATCCGGCTGTATCGCCAGACGGCTCCTCGCTGCTCTTTCTGAGGCGCGCGACATGGGCTTTTGGAGAGCTCCACGTGCTTCGGCTGCGAGTGGACATGACCCCCGCGGGTGCGGTCAGGCCCGTTCGCGTTGCCCGCCTCAAGCCAGACACCGCGACGTGGCTGCCCGATGGGGACGGGATTCTCGTCTCCGCCCTCGCGGGAGGCGCCGCTCTTTGGAGAGTGTCGTCTGCCGGGCGCGGAGAACCGAGACGCGTGCCGTTTGTCGGCGAGGACGGCGTGATGCCGGCGACTTCGCGCGCCCAACCGGGCAGACCGGGCCGGCTGGTGTATGTCCGGAGCTTCACCGACGAGAATACCTGGCGCATCGACACCTCTGCCGCCGGGGCCCAAACCGAATCGGCGGCCGTTGTCGCGATCGCGTCGACGAAGGCAGATATCCATCCACAATTCTCGCCCGACGGGCGCCGTGTGGCTTTTACGAGTACACGGTCGGGCGCCTGGGAAATCTGGACGTCGGAGCCCGATGGGTCGAACGCCGCGCAGCTCACGTTCCTCGACGCGCCGACCGGGACCGGCGCGCCCACGTGGTCGCCCGACGGGCGGCTGATTGCGTTCGCGTCGGACGCCGAGGGCCAGTTCGATATCTTCGTGGTCCCGTCCGCGGGTGGCAAGCCGCGCAATGTCACGTCGCATCCGGCAATCGAACATGTGCCGGCGTTTTCAAGCGACGGCCGGTGGATCTATTTCAGCTCCTCTCGCAGCGACGGGTTTCAGGTCTGGAAGGTGCCCGTTTCCGGTGGAGAAGCGGAGCAGGTGACCACCGCCGGCGGATGGTTGTCTCGAGAAGGCGCCGGGGGAACGGAGCTCTACTTCACCGCCAGCCCGGCCATTGGCGCATCGACCGAGTTGTGGCGCATGTCCGTCTCTGGTGGTCGCGCCGTCAAGGTGGTAGACAGGATACTCAACCACACGTTCGACGTCCTGGAGTCTGGCGTCTACTACATCGACCAGTCACCGACCGAGGCGCAGCTTCTCTTCTACGACTTCGGCCGCCGTTCGTCCGCGGTGGTCGCCCGCAATCTTGGCGTGGGCCTGGCGGGTCTGACCGCGTCACGCGACGGCCGCACGGTGCTCTTTGCCCGGCAAGATTCTGCCGTGGACGACCTGATGATGGTGGACAACTTTCGCTGAGACCATCAACCAGCCAAGGGCTGCCCTTGATATCCCCTTCGCCCGGAAGCCCTTGACTGGTTCGCGGTGTCGT
>JBQTIE010000221.1:0-13926 GCA_052389315.1 Acidobacteriota bacterium | reverse complement strand
CCAGGCCGACCGTGTGCGGCTGGAAACCGACTCCGTGGATGGCTTGACGCTCGAACGCATCGAGCCGGACCTCCAAGGCATCCCACGAATCGCGGTCGCACGGCGCGTCGGCCGCTCCTGACGACGCTGGTCCGCTGTCTCGAGTTTCGCTCGACGTTTCCAGCGGCCAGAGCGCCGACGCTGGTGGAGCACTGCGATCACGATGGCGACATCAGCGCGCCGGCTCCAACGTCAAGCGGTTGTTGGGCTGCTGGGCGTCCTCCTCCGGTTTGCGCTGCATCTAATTCGTCAGCCAGTGCATCACGTTCAGAAGAAACTGCGGGTTCTGCTTGGCGATTGCGGTGTTCATTCCCATCGGATTCTTTTCTGGTCCCGACAGCTGAGCGGAGAACATGGCCGCCTCGCCGAACACAGCGACTTCACCTTTGCCGAGCTCAAGCACGGCTCCTTGCAGGTAGCCCTTCAACGGCACGCGATTCTGCTCGGTGTCGCTCCTCCAGAGGAACGCATCGCCGGCGAACACCAGCAACGGGCGGCCCGGCGCCTCCAGCTGGAATGCCGAACCCGTGAATGTTGCGACCTGATCAATGTTCTTCGTGAGTGGATGGTCCATTAACGTCCCGTCCGATCGTCGAAACACGATTCGACCGCTGCGGTTGTTGGGCTCCAAGGCGGAGCCGTCGAAGAATCGAATCCCCAACGACTTTCCAAGTTCCGCGGCTGGCGCAAGAAATGGCGGGTGGTCGGCGATCAGCAAGAGAGAGCTCCCCGCCGACACCCACTCACGGGTTGCGGCTATCTCGGCAGGAGCAAACAGCTGGGTCGCATTGGCGATGACCAGCACACGCCCGCCGCGAAGCGCTTCGGCCTCGAATGGCGCTCCTGACGCCCTCACGACATATCCATCTCGCCGTAACAACCGATTCGTCGGGTTCGGTCAATGAGCCGGCTCAGCGGCTGTTGAAACACGAAAAGCGCAACAAGCCCCAAGATCAGGCCGACGACCGGCCATGTGACCCAGGTCATGTCGCAATCGCCTCCATTGTTGGTTGATGTCTTCGACGTCTCTAGACAGTATGGCTGGCTAAGAGACCTGCCTCACGTTGGACTCGTGGATTACGCGACGCCGATGAGGGTGACGCGCAGAGCCACACACAACGGAGGCAGGCCATGGCGAAACGTAGCATGTTCGTGGGGATGGATGTCCACAAGGAATCGATCGGTATCTCGCTCGCCGAGGAGGGGCGAGACGGCGAGGTCCGCCACTCCCGGGTAATCAACGGCGACCTCGAGGCGGTCGCGAAGGTGCTCCGGGCACTGCGGGCACCGAATCGACGGCTACGGTTCGTGTATGGGGCCGGCCCGTCCGGGTTCGGGATCCACCGGTATCTGACGGCGCAAGAGGAAGAGTGCGTGGTCGTGAATCCTTCGAGCATGCCGAAGCGGAGCGGCGACCGGATCAAGACGGATCGACGGGACGGCGACGCCTTGGCCCGGCTGCATCGCGCCGGCGAGCTCACCGCCATCTACATTCCGACGCCCGACGATGAAGCCCTGCGCGATCTCGTCCGCGCCCGCGGTGGCTCGCCGATCTCAGCTTTCCGCTGGCGCCGCAACACATCGCGCTGCAGGAGGACCGCGACACGATCGACGAGACCGAGCGCCGCGTCGCGCGGCTCACCGAGCAACGCCGGCAGCTCACGCCCGCGTGGCGCTGGGCGTCGGTCGTCGACGCGCTGCAGGCGTTGCGCGGCGTCTCGTTTGTCACGGCCGTGGGCCTCGTCGTCGAGATGGGGGACGTCCGACGCTTCGATCATCCGCGGCAGCTCATGGCGTTCCTCGGCCTCGTGCCCTTCGAGTACTCGAGTGGCCCCAGTGTCCGGCGTGGCGGGATCACGACAGCAGGGAATCCGCACGCGCGACGGTGGCTGGCCGAAGCGGCGTGGGCGTATCAAGGCGTGCCGCGCCTCGGGCGGCAGATGCTCTATCGGCAAGAGGCGTTGCCGAAACCCATGGAAGGCCCAATGGCGCCTCACGTCGCGCTTTCGGAAACTCGTGGCGCGCGGGACAGCGAAACCGAAGGTGGCGACGGCGATCGCGCGCGAGCTGACCGGATTCATCTGGGCGATCGCACGAGAGGTGCCCGCGCCCCCTGCATGGACATGGACGACGCGGCGATCGGATCCGTCAGGCCGGCGGCATCGAGGCCAGGTGGAGAATCCTCGGCCACGTTATGGACATCAGCACCACCGACACGTCCGTGCCGAGGGCGAGGCAGCTCCGCGACGAACCACAGTCGGGGCGGTACCCAACCCGCGGATATCAGCAGCGTCAACCGTCGCTAACACGCGCTGCCGCCGACCAGACGGATCTGACGATCAAGTGCAGGGAAAGAGCGTGCGAAGACAGGGACTCACAACGGTGAGGTCGGGAAAGGTCTGACCACTTGACACAATCCAGCCATATCAACGACTGCGGTTCAGCCGCGGCGCGCGCTAGTATCGCTCCGCGAGCCGTCGGCTGCAAGGCGTGTTCGGCCTCGTGGCTTTGGGGAGTATCATGGCGGCATGGGTCTCCAATTCACGGCGGTGTTTCGGAAAGTCCCGGAAGGGTACATCGGGTTCGTCGAGGAATTGCCTGGTGCCAACACGCAGGGGGCCACCCTGGAGGAAGCGCGGACGAACCTCCAGGAAGCGGTTGAACTGGTACTTGAAGCCAATCGGCAGCTCGTTGAGGAAGCGTCGAGTGGCGGCGAGGTGATTCGGGAGCCCTTCAAGGTCACTGCGTGAAGCGCCGCGCGCTAGTTCGGCACCTCAAACAACACCGGTGCGAACTTCTGCGTGAAGGCGCCAACCATTCAATTTTCGTGAACCGCGCGGCCAGCAAGACTTCGGCCGTGCCCCGCCACACTGAAATCAACGACGCACTGGCGAAGAAGATCTGCAAAGACCTTGGTGTTCCCGTCCCGTAGCCAGGGCGGGGCTGGGAGTCTGATCGCCTTTCGATCGGGGTTGTGTTTCGCTCAGCGGTCTGATATGGAACGACCTTGTCAAGTTAGCTCGATCTCGAAAGATCTCGAAAGATCTCGAAGGCAGCATCGAAGGCGGTCGAGGCGACGGTCGCGACGGTTGATCACTCTGATATTCGCGGGTCGAAACCGCATAATCGTGATCCGTCGGGAGCTACCTCGGACTAACAGCGCGGGTTCGGCCCGGAAGCCTACCGCATAGGCCGCTCGAGGATTCTCCTTTCCGTGTGCCCCCTCGGCCGCCATCGTTGCTGCCTTGCTGTTTGCCCTCAGTGACGCTGCCATCGATGCCGACGTTTTTCGTGCGTCACAGTGGAGCGCGAACAACCGATCGCCGCCTGCCTCGTAACAGACGCGCAGTTGCTCCGACGGCCCGGGCTTCTTCACCAGCTTCCGGATCGACTCCGGTCGGTTCGGGATCACACCCATAGACCGCTCTTCACCGCTTGGTTCTGCGACCGCGGCAGCGATGGTGTCAGCGTGGACATCGAGTCCGATGAATCGGACCTTCTTCATGCCCGGCTCCTTCGCATGTGGCTCTGCGTTGTGGTCTCCAAATCGCAGCGTAACCCACGATGCTGCGCATCGGAGCCGGTCGTTCCATTCTGACTAGACAGTATGGCTGTCAGATTCTAAATCGAGAGACCTGCCTCACGTTTGTTATCGTGGGTTGCGCGGAGCTGTTGAGGCGTCGCGCCGAGCCACACAGTTCGTGGGGAGGGATGTCCGCAAGGAATCGATCGACGTCTCACTCGCGGAAGAGGGGCGGGACGGCGAGGTCCGACACTACGGCGTGATCCCGGGTGACCTCGAGGCGGTGGCGAAGGTCGTGCGGGCGCTGCGCGCCCCGCAGCGACGGTTACGGTTCGTGTATGAGGCCGGCCCGTGTGGGTGTGGCATTCACCGCATTCTCACCGCGCAGGGAGAAGACTGCGTGGTCGTCAATCCCTCGAGCATGCCACAACGCAGCGGGGATCGGATCAAGACCGACCGGCGCGATGGCGACGCGCTCGTCCGGTTGCATCGCGCGGGCGAGCTCACCGCGATCGTCCGACGCCCGATGATGAAGCCCTGCGTGATCTGGTGCGCGCGCGCGAAGACGCGGCCGGCCTGAGCACTCAAGCCAAGCATCGATTGAAAGCCTTCTTGCTCCGCCAGGGTCGACGCTACCCGGGACGCGCCGGGTGGACGCGCCCGTATCGCCGCTGGCGGGCCGACCTCAGTTTTCCCCTGGCGCCGCAACACATCGTTCTGCAGGAGTACCGCGACCCGATCGACGAGACCGAGCGCCGCGTGGAGCGGCTCACCGACCAGCTCCGGCAGCTGGTTCCCACGTGGCGCTGGGCTCCAGTTGTCGACGCGCTCCAGGCGTGACGCGGGGTCTCGTTTGTGACCGCCGTCGGGCTGGTCGTCGAGATTGGCGACATCCGGCGCTTCGATCACCCGCGGCAGCTCATGGCCTTTCTGGGCCTAGTGCCCTCGGAGTACTCCAGCGGGCCCAGCGTTCGCCGCGGCGGGATCACCAAGGCGGGCAATCCGCACGCGCGCCGCCGGCGCGCGGAAGCGGCGGGGGCCTATCCAGGCATCCCACGCCTCGGGCGGCAGATGCTCTACCGCCAGGAAGGGTGACCAAAGGTGATTTGTGACTTCGCGTGGAAGGCCCAGCGTCGATTGACCACGCGGTTTCGCAAATTGGTGGCGCGCGGCAAGGCAAAGCCGAAGGTCGCCACGGCCATCGCCCGTGAGCTGACCGGCTTCATCTAGGCGATTGCCCGGGAGGTACCGACTCCCGCCGCGTAACCACGCGAGGCATCAGGTCCGTCGGGTCGGCGTCGGGGTGCGGCCCCGGTTTCCGCGTCACCCTCGACGACGTGACGAGGCGGCGTCGGTCGACCCTCGTCCCTCGCGTGAGGCAGGCGCGCGACGGATCACAGGAGGGGGGTACCCAACCCACAACCCACCGATATCCGCAGATCAACCGTCGCTTCTACGGGCTCCATCTCGGCGCTGACCCAGGTGTGTTCAACCATTGCGAACAACGAAAGAGCGGGCTTAGCGGACACGTCTCGGCACCCTTGACACACCGAAGTCATATCACGTTGCGAATGAGCCGCGCGCCGTCCGTCTCAGCGGCGCGTCGGATCCATTTGCGGGTTAGCCAGCTGCGTGGCTGTTGTGAAGTCTCCGATTCTCATGACGGCAGCTCCACCTTCGAAGCCAGCTTCCAGTCGACCTCCGTGAAACGGCCGGCGTCTACCATTTGAGCCAGGAACGTCTTCTTGGCCTGCTCGATCGCCGCGTTGAACACCGCGTAGTCGGGGCGTGCCCATCAATGTCGTCGAACCCATACTCCTCCGAAAGCGCCCGGGTTGTGTAGATACCGCCATTCTTTCGGGCGACGTGGGGGTCTGCTGCAAGCGCCGCCACCGCACGGCCAACGAACGACGGCGTCTCGGATCCGCCCCAGCCCATTGCGGCGGCCTGTGGATTGCCAAGCGCATCAGGCCAATTCGTCTCGGTCACGCCGAACCCTTCGAGAATGGCCTCTGTCCGCATGAAGCCAGGCGCCACGGCCACCGTGACGCCGGCTTTGCCCAGATCGTTCGCCAAGCCAAAGACGAAGCGCTTCAACAACGTCTCCATCATGTCGAAGTAGAACGCGCCGTGATACCCGACGTTGTCTTGTTCGACCAGTTCCACGATCAGCCCGGCCTTTCCCTTGACCATCGGCTTCGCTCCGTGCCACGCAGTCATGACGTGCGGCCAAATCCAGCCCTCGACGAATGTCTTGCCCTCGGCCGGCGTGTCTTCTAGGAAGTTCTTCCAGGAAGCCGGTTGCCCGGTCATGACGATGGCGAGTACGTCCAGGCGGCTCTGTTCCCGAGCCACCCGTTCGAACAGCGCGATGACTTGCTCCTCCGTGGTGTGGTCAACTCGCACGGGGATGCCCGTACCTCCGTCCGCAGTGACCATGTCTGCGGTTTCTTCAATTGTCTCGGGCCGACCGGCGTTGACGTGGCTCGACACGTTCGGCTGCACACGACTGCTGCGTCCGGTGCAGTACACCGTGGCCCCGGCCTCTCCCAACATCCGCGCGATTTCTCGCCCGGCCGCGTCGCACCGGCTACCACCGCCACGCGTCCGCTCAATGGTCTGGGCATGGGTTCTCTGGTCGTCTGGCTAGACAGTATGGCTGCTCGCGAAGAGGCCTACCTCACGTTGTAGATCGTGGGTTACGCGATACCGATGAAGGGACGCGCAGAGCCACATACAACGGAGGCAGGCCATGGCGAAACGTAGCATGTTCGTAGGGATGGTCCACAAGGAATCGATCGACATCTCGCTCGCCGAGGACGGGCGGACCGGCGAGGTCCGGCACCATGCGGTGATCAGCGGCGACGTCGAGGCGGTCGCCAAGGTGCTCCGGGCGCTGCGGGCACCGACTCGCCGGTTGCGGTTCGTGAATGAGGCCAGCCCGTGCGGGTTCGGGATCCATCGGTATCTCACGGCCCAGGGGGAAGACTGCGGCGTCCGTGAATCCCTCGAGCATGCCGACACGGAGCGGCGATCGGATCAAGACGGATCGGCGCGATGGCGCGACGTTGGCCCGCTTGCATCGGGCGGGCGAGCTTACCGCCATCTACATTCCGACGCCCGACGATGAAGCCCTGCGCGACCTCGTGCGCGCCCGGGAGGACGCCGTCGGCTTGAGTACGCAGGCGAAGCATCGCCTGAAAGCGTTCCCGCTGCGACAGGGCCGGCGCTACCCGGGGCGCGCCGGACCGACGCAGCCGTATCGCCGTTGGCTGGCGGATCTCAGTTTCCCGCTGGCCCCGCAACACATTGCGGTGCAGGAGTACCGCGACACGATCGATGAAGCGGAGCGGCGTGTGGCGCGCCTCACCGATCAGCGCCGGCAGCTCACACCGGCCTGGCGCTGGGCGCCGGTCGTGGACGCGCTGCAGGGATGACGCGGCGTCTCGTTTGTCACGGCCGTCGGCCTAGTCGTCGAAGTCGGCGACATCCGACGGTTTGATCATGCCCGTCAGCTGATGGCGTTCCTCGGGCTCGTGCCGTCGGAATACTCCAGCGGCCCGAGCGTGCGGCGCGGCGGGATCACCAAGGCGGGGAATCCGCATGCGCGCCGCCTGCTCGCGGAAGCCGCATGGGCGTATCAGGGCGTGCCGCGCCTCGGGCGCCAGATGCTCTATGGCCAAGAGGCGTTGCCGAAACCCATTGGCGCGATCGCGTGGAAGGCCCAACTGCGCCTCACGTCGCGCTTTCGGAAACTCGTGGCGCGCGGGAAGGCGAAACCGAAGGTGGCGACCGCGATCGCGCGCGAGCTGACCGGATTCATCTGCGCGATCGCGCGAGAGGTGCCCGCACCGCCGGCGTAGACGACGCGGCGATCAGATCCGTCAGGCCGGCGGCATCGCGGCCAGGTGGAGAATCCTCGGAAGCGTTATGGACATCAGCACCACCGACACGTCCGTGGCTAGGGCGAGGCCGCTCCGCGACGAACCACGGTCTGGGCGGTAACCAACCCGCGGATATCAGCAGCGTCAACCGTCGCTAACACGCGCTGCCCTGCCGCCGACCAGACGGATCTGACGATCAAGAGCACGGAAAGAGCGTTCGAAGAAAGGGACTCACAACGGTGAGGTCGGGATAGGTCTGCCCACTTGACAAAATCCAGCCATATCAACGCTGCCGCTCACCTGCGGCAGCGCGAGTCACCATGCGACGTGCGCAGGGGCGCGCGTGAGCGGGCCCCGGTGCCGTCAGGTGCAGCGGCGTGTTATGCGTCGATCGTGATGACTGTGCTGCTGGACATTGGTTCCGGCAACGGACGTCCCTCATCGCGCAGGCCTTCGATGTGGAATTCGATAGCCTCACGAATGAGGGCCTCGACTTCGGCCTGCGATTCGGCAACCGCCACACAGCCGGGCAGGTCCGGCACATATGCCCCGAAGCTCGCCGGCCCGCGCTCGATTACGACCAAGTACTGCATCGCCCCAGCCTCACTTCTTCAAGCCAGCCTGCTTCAAGATGCTGCTCAGTGTTCCCGGCGGCACTTCCAAGCTAGGCTTGCCAGCGACGGTCACCGTCCCCGGCTTCGTCCGATGATGAAACTGCCGGTGGCTGCCCTTCTGGCGCATTTGAAACCAGCCATCCGCCTCCAGCCGCGCCAGCAGCTCATGAACCTTGACCGGCATCTCCCGACCAAGATCCTACACCCAGTGATCCCGCTGGACGGGCGTCGCCTGGCATTGAGCATTTCCGGGCACGCCGCACGATTTGAAGCCTGATTCAGATTTCCGGCACTCGTTTCGAACGTATAACGTTCGCGCTCACCTGCGAGCGGCGCCTCCCGGTGCCCGCTCGAGCGCACCGCCGATATTACGCCACCTGAAGGCGGAGGCAACCACCATGGTGTGTAGGACGACGACGGTTATGGCGCCGCTCGACAGGTGCAGTGATGGCATGGACTCCTCCCGGTTCCTTCGCGGCAGAATGTGCCGTGATGAACGTGGTCGCCAAGCCACAAACCAGGAGGAGGCCGAGATGGATGCGACGACGGTGGCGATTGATCTGGCAAAGGACATGTTCGACGTGGCCATCGCGAACCGCGCTGGGCGGATCGTCGAACGAACGCGGTTGACGCGCCGGCAGTTCGAGCGGTTCATCGACGGGCTTCAGACGGGACCGGAGGTCCTCATGGAAGCGTGCGGCACCGCGAATGACTGGGGCCGACGATGCCAGGCCCGCAATCTTTTCGTCCGATGGTGACCCACGCAGTACGTGCGGCCGTCCGTCCGCCGCAATAAGACCGACCGCACCGACACCGAAGCGTTGCTCGAAGCCGCGCGGTGTGGCGGGATGCAGCCCGTGCCGGTGAAGACCGTCGAGCAGCAGATGCTGCAAGCGCTCCACCGTGTGCGCACCCAGTGGCAGGCCGCGCGAACCGCGCGCATCAATGTCGTGCGCGGGCTGCTGCGCGCACAGGCCCTGCCGATTCCCGTTGGCGCCCGCACGGTGATCGCGCGCGTGGCCGGTATCCTCGAGGACGCCGAGAACGCGCTCCCGGATCTACTCCGACACACCGTCTCGCTCGTCATCGACGACATTCGCGCCCTCGAGACGCGCATCGCCGCCATCGATCGGCAGCTCACGCAGGTGGCTCGCACGCATCCCATCGCCGTCCGTCTCCAGCAGATCCCGGGCGTCGGCGTGCTCACGGCGACGGCGATGGTCGGGGCGGTGAACCAGATC
Organism: Acidobacteriota bacterium; assembly: GCA_052389315.1. Taxonomy (GTDB): domain Bacteria; phylum Acidobacteriota; class Vicinamibacteria; order Vicinamibacterales; family UBA2999; genus JACCSI01. Next base: position 4,625 of record JBQTIE010000221.1, on the reverse strand, counting down.
CACCGGTTCCGGCGCGGATGGGAGTTTGCGAGCTGGCTGGGGCTCACGCCGCGAGAATCGTCCACCGGTAGCCGCCGGGACCCTGGTGGCATCAGTAAACGCGGCGACGTCCACCTGCGCTGCTTGCTGACACATGGTGCCCGTGCGGTGCTGCTCACGGCGCAACGGACGGTTCAGGCGACGCCGCACCGCGCGACTCCGTTCCAACAATGGGCGCTGAAGGTCGCCGCGCGACGCGGCCACAACAAAGCGGCGATCGCCGTCGCCAACAAGCTGGCCCGGAAGATCTGGGCCGTGTGGACCTACGACGTCGACTATCAGGACAACACGCCCAGCGTCGTCGCTGCGTGACTCCAGAGCTCACCGACGAGATGCTCAGCAGGGATTGATGATCATGGCGTGACCGGTCGGACCGGCACTGGACCAGGCCGATAACAGCGTTGACCGCAAAGGTCGCTGTTCAGCGATTGGCCCTCGGTGCGCGGATGCCCATGATGGCCAGAAGCCGGTGTGGCTTCACAACAGGCCGGGTATACGACTGCATCCGATCTCGATCAGTGCGACGATGGTTTCTTCCTTGCTGACTTCCGGGAGGAGTCCATATACGCTGTTAGCCGGCGCGTCGGACAACGAGCATGAGCCCAGACGCCCAGGCCAACCTCACAGTTGTGAACTCGTCGCGCCGCTCGATCTCGTTGATCAGCGCAGGCACCTTGGGCGCGTGGCCTTCTGGCCAGTTGGCCTGCGGCAGCAAGTCGTCGATCACATATATGCCGCCCGGACGAAGGAGCGCCAGCGCCTCCTCGAGGTGATCGAACTTGCCAGGCCACGCGTCCGCATAGATCAAGTCAAACTGCCCAGGCTCGCTTTTCCGGAGAAACTCCGCTGCGTCCATGAGATGAAACCTGACCCGGCTGTCGCCACCAAGATGCCGCTGAGCCACGGCAAGGACGCTCTCATCGGTGTCGACCGTGTCGAGACTCGACGCGCCATCCATTCCACCCAAGAGCCAAGCCGAACCGTGACCTGTTCCCGTGCCCAATTCCAGAAACCGGCCCGCAGGCTTCGACGCCGCCAGGGTCGCCAAGAGTGCGCCGACCTTCATCTCCGAGATCATGTTGAAGGACATTCTCTCGGTGTCGGACACGATGCGCCGAATGGCCTCCGGCTGCCGATGAATCTCAGCGTCGTCCATTATCTGGGTTTCGTACGCCCAACGACCGCGGCTCAGCCGCGGCGCGCCATCGATCTTAACGCCGCGCCGCCGGCTGCAGCCGCTTGATCCTCATACAGCCCTCCCCCTGCCCCTACTCATGTGAGTAGGCTGTCGCAGGGCTAGTGCGCATCTCGCGCAGGAGGAGGACCGCTGCGATTCTACAACCGACCGCACGCCTATTACTGTGGGATTGATCTACATGTGAAGACGATGTACGTCTGCCTCCTCGACGGCGCCGGCCAGGTGCTCGTGCACCGCAACGTGCCATCGACGCCGGCGGCGTTCCTGGAGGCGGTCGCGCCGTATCGTGAGGGTCTGGTCGTGGCGGCCGAGTGCATGTTCACGTGGTACTGGCCGACGTCTGCGCGGCCGAAGGCATCACGTTCGTGCTCGGCCACGCGCTGGCGATGAAAGCCATCCACGGTGGCAAGGCGAAGAACGACCGGATTGACTCCCACAAGATCGCCGTCCTGCTGCGTGGAGGGATGCTCCCGCAAGCGTACGTCTACCCAGCGGCCATGCGGTCCACACGCGATCTGATCCGTCGGCGGTTGCATCTCGTGCGCAAACGCGGCCAGCTCCTGGCCCACATCCAAAACACGCGCGCGCAATACAACCTGCCCGTCTTCGGGCGAAAACTCGCCTATGGCACCAATCGCGACGGGGTGGTGGAGCACTTTCCCGATCCGAGTGTGCAGAAGAGCATCGCCGTCGACCTCGCGCTGATCGACCAGTACGATGCGCTCGTCATTGACCTCGACCTGACGATCGTCCGCGAAGCGAAGCGCCACAATGCCGACGCGTGTCATCGCCTCCGGTCGGTGCCGGGCATCGGCAAGGTCCTCGCGTTGACGATCCTCTACGAGATCCACGACATCACGCGCTTTGATCGTGTGCAGGAGTTCGCCTCGTACGCGCGGCTGGTGAAGTGCAAGAAACGATCAGGCGGGAAGACGCTCGGCACCGGCGGCGCGAAGATGGGGACCGTCCATTTGAAGTGGGCATTCTCCGAAGCGGCCGTGCTGTTCCTCCGCCATACCGAGGGGAAGAAGCTGATCGCGAGGATTGAGAAACAGCACGGTAAAGGAAAGGCGCTCTCGATCGTAGCGCACAAGATTGGCCGAGCCGTGGTCTACATGCTGTCGCGAGGGACGGTCTTCTCCATGGAGAAGTTCCTCGCGGCGTCGCGGGGAAGGGAGCGGGTGAGCCAGACGCCTAACTCGAGCCACGTCAGGACCGAGCTCGTCGCCGATTCGTCACCACGCGGGGCGCCGTCGAGCGCCACCGGCCAACGATCAGGAGCCAGTGGTCCGGCAGCGAGCTCGTTTGATGGGACGCCCGCGCTCTCCCCCGCCACGCACACGCGTTCCCGGGATGGGGCTGCCCCTCCCCCGAGCCTGGCGACAACGGACGCGCCGCGCGGCGACGTCGCTCGTCATGAGGAGGCCGGCATGAGGGCCCGCATGAGTTTCTAGGCCGCGAGCGTCCCACGACGCTCGCGCTTCGCTCCGCGACGCCTGAGCCTCGAGAGGTGGTGGGTGCAATCTCCGCCTCGAGGTGGCACCAGCGCTGGAAACGAAGACGGCACTGAAGGGGACCGCGTTGATTCGAGCGCTATTTCTTACGGTCGCGCGTCTTCTTCACTCGACGACCGGACGGAAAAGATCTGCGCTCTTGACCGGGGGAGGGCTGATAGGGGTTAGCCCGCACGGGGCACAACCTCCCAAGCAACGACCCGAAGCTGCTGATGGACTGGGTGCACAAGGTTGGTTCGCTCCGCCGAAACCTGTGCCCCAAGCTGCAGCCCAACCACGTGTGATCCCACAGCTTCGAACGATGCAAGAAGAAGTTCGAGGCTGACCTGAGGAGGTGAATGTTCGTACCCGATTACGACCGCCGCTCTGCGCTCTGACCCGGCCCATTGTTCGAGCTTGAGGCAATCTCCGACGACACTGACGTTGCCCGGATACGGATGGAGCAGGTTCACGGACCAATTCTCGGCCTGCTTCCCGTTATCACCGAAGGGCCGAGCTAGTTTGAATTCGAGTGCCCAGGCGTCACGGATCAGGACGTCCGGCGTTCGCCGTGTTGACACTCTCCCACGGTATTCCGGTCGGGCGTTGAGGCGCTCAACGAGGGCGCGCATGAGCTGCGGCTCACCGTATGGACCCACGCCCGCCTGGAACTGCTTGAACGGCAGCCGGGACGAATCGATGTCCACGAGGGCATCTGCAACGTCGCGAACCACTGCTGAAAGATCCATCCGTTGATTGTGCGGTCTAACTATTATTGGCCCGCGAGGCGGTGCGTATCCACCCGCCTCATGATACGGTCCAACCCGTCGTAACCCACGGAATCGAAAGGCGATTCCAGCGGAAGCCTACGCGCCCCCCACGGCATGGATACACGCGAAGGCCATTGACGAAACCCCCGCCAAATGACCCATCTGCATGGATACACGCTCACGCGGGCGCGTATCCATGAATGAACGAACGAGGCCTGCGCGGAGGCCGCCGTAGGACATTTGCGATCCAGCTCGAACGGCATGACCACTCGGCCGAACCCGCGCGCCAGATCCGCGTCAGGGATCCGCCGCACACGGGCGAGGTGCTCCGTCAGCGCCCCCCTCGCCGCCGCCGGGAGCATCGTCGCCCGGTCCTTCTGGCCCTTGCCCTGCCGCACGATGATTTGCTGGCGATCGAAGTCCACATCCTTCACGCGAAGCTCGAGACACTCCTCCCGTCTCGGCGCGCTCTGGCAAGAGAGATGAGACACTGCATCCCCCGGAAAACTGGTGCTCAGGGCGGGGAGGTTGCAGAAAGCGGAGGCGCTGCTCGATTCTCACAAAACAGTTGCGGCGCGCCTGCAGATCCCACTGAAAACCCCTGCCGAGCGACGGGACGCGTGATGCTGGCCGTCGAGCAGGTGGCGGTGTCGATCGGTACCGGGCCGGCGTGTGACGTGGGGCGTGCCGGGCGAGCCTCGGTGTATCGGCGGCGTCGCCCGGTGGCGGCCCCCCGCCCACGACCGACGCCGCCTCGCGCGCTTCCACGAGGACGGCCCGACGGTATACTCGCGCCCATGCCATGCCTGTTTTGTCAGATCGTCGCCGGAGAGATCCCGGCCCGGAAGATTCACGAAGACGATCGGCTCATCGCGATCGTGGACATCAATCCGCAGGCCCCTCTCCACGCGCTGGTCATCCCTCGTCACCACATCGCCACGCTCAACGACCTGGGACCCGACGACGAGGGGCTGGTGGGGGCCATGGTGCGGCGGGCGTCCGTCATCGCCTCGGCCCGAGGGTTTCACGCCAGCGGCTATCGAACGGTCTTCAACTGCAATCGCGACGCCGGCCAGACGGTATTTCACCTGCACCTGCACGTGCTGGGCGGCCGATCGATGGCCT
>JBQTIE010000220.1:0-5969 GCA_052389315.1 Acidobacteriota bacterium | reverse complement strand
AGAAAAGAAGACGAGCGATCCCAGGATGAACATCTGGTCCAGGGTCCGGAGCAGCTCGCTGCTTCGGTAACAGGGATTATGGCGCGACGAAGCGCCGCTCGGTAACACTTACTTATGGCTCGACAGGGGCGCCCGCCGCCGGTCGCGGCGCGCCGCGAAGCGCTCCAGCAGCAGTAGCACGGCAAGCAGGCTCGCGCACCACATCACCGCCGGACCCGGACCGGCATCGAGCGCACGCGTAATCGGTCCGAGGGCCCAGGTCATCAGCGCCGCCAGCGCCATGGACAAGCCGATGCAGGCGGTGAGGGCGACGAGCGCTCGCCGGGGGCTCGTCGTGCAGGCAGACGGCAGGACGCTGGTACGCCCGAGGAAGAACACGGTGGCGAAGCACGCCAGCACGACCGGTGGCGCGGCCCAGCCTGGAAGCGGGCCTCCAGTCCGGTCGGCCAGACTGGTCGCCATCGCGAGGATCACGCCGCCCGTCATCGATGCGACGAGGAACAGCAGCAGGACAACCACGATCCGCGGTGAAACGCGCATCGAACCTCCCGTGTCACAGTGTTGGCTGGGCCGGCCGCCGGCCGGGCGAGAGCACTTGACTCAAGTGGTCGTACTGCCCCGCGCCGCGGGGCGACACATCCCGTGCGCCCACCGTCCTTGACCCTCAGGACTCCGGGCGCGAGGCGGGCGCGGCTGCGCCGCGCCCGCCTTGGTTCTCACGCCTCCTAACCGACCCCGTTGCAGTCGAGCAGCCAATAGAAGGCCAGGATCGTCTTGACGTTGTATTCGTATCCGCACCACGCGGCCGCGAACGGATTCAGGCTGTAGCTCGCATCGCGGATGCACGTTTCCAACTCATAGGTGTATTGGATCACGTCGCGTGAATAGGTCGTCCAGCAAGAGCTGGACGACCCTTGGCTCACCGTCTGGAGCCGGGGCGTCGCCAGCCGCGCGCCTTCCCGCGCGACCCGGCCGAGCGGCTGCATGTTCCCCTGGACCAGCGCGACGACGGCGTGGGTGGCCGAGAGCGCCGCCGCGGATCGCGTCCGACTCGCCCAGTCCGAGTTGGCGAGCTGCTCGAAGCGGGCGACCGCACGCGACTCCGAGAGCAGCGCGCGGACTCTCTGGGCCTGGGCGGCCGAGAAGTCGCGCATCGCCAACGTGACCGTCTGTCCGGCTCGCTCGACGCGCACGAGCCCTCCGAGGGTCGCCGCGATCCTGACGACGTCCGCCCCTTCGGAGAAGGTCGCGGCCACCGACCGCGGGGTCAGCACCTGTTCGATCCGCAACGCGTCTACGGCTACTGTCATCGTGATCTGCCCGTCGCCCCGGAGCACCGTGATGTGCGGATCGGGCGCCGACTGCGCGTGAGCAGCCGACGCCATCCAGATGAATGCCGCGCTCGTGACCCATCCACCGACTGCACGTGCCATGATCGCCTCCCCGAGCCCGATGGCCCAACACCCACCGGGCATCGAGCGGCGCGTGACCTCGCAAGCTCCTGCCCCGCCTCGCCGCATGTTCCCGCCGGAGGCACCCAGCGTTCTGGCGTCGCTGGCCGTCAGCGACGCCGAGCCTATGGTCCGCTCACCTCTCTTTCCACCGCGCGCACCGCGACTTTCGTATCGACCCGCCCCTCGACGGCCCCTGGCAGCCTGGGTCGCGGTGGTGGTCGATAGTTCAGGTACGCCATCAGCGTGTGATACGAAATGCCCAGCGTCTCGCAGGCCTGTCGTTTGTTGCGATCGCACTTTTCGAGCACGAGCCGCGCGTATCGACTGCCCCACTCGCGCATCGTGTCCCGTGCCTGGACCGACGGCATCAGCACCTCACCGTACGGCCCGCGCAGCGCCACCGGCAGATCGTCCAGGCCGACGCATCGACTTTCACAGGTCGCAATCGCCCCTTCGATCATCCGCTCGAGCTCTCGCACGTTGCCCGGCCAGTCGTAGGCGACCAGGGCGTCGGCCGCTGCCGGTGTGAGGCTCGCCCGCGTGCGGCCGCCGTGGCGGGACAGGAAGTAGTAAGCCAGCTCGAGCACGTCTTCCTTCCGCTGGCGCAGCGCCGGCACGCGGACGTCGACGCCGCTCATGCGGTAGAAGAGATCAATACGAAAGAGCCCCCGCTCGACCAGCGTCGCGAGCGGACGATTGGTGGCCGCGACAATTCGCGTGTTCACGCGCCGACTGCCGTTGCCGCCGACGCGCTCGACCACCAGGTCCTGAATTGAGCGCAGGAGCTTGGCCTGTGCCGCCATCGAGAGTTCTGACACTTCGTCGAGAAACAGCGTACCGCCGTCGGCATGCTCGAACTTCCCGCGACGTCCGCGGACCCCTGTCGCGGTCCGCTCTTCGATCCCGAACAGCTCCGCCTCGATCAAGGTCTCGACCAGCGCGGCGCAGTTGATCGCGACGAACGGGCCCTTGCGCCGGCGGCTGAACTCGTGGATCTGCCGTGCGACCAGCTCTTTGCCCGTGCCGCTCTCGCCCTCGATGAGGACCGTGAAGTCGGTGCTGGCCACCCTCTCCACGCGCTCTCGCAACCCCTCCATCACCAGACTCGACCCGATGAGCGGCGCTGCGCCGTCCGGAGGTCCCGTGTCAACGCCTCCTGGAAGCCGACCAAGCCGTTCGATCTCGCACACGAGCATGAGCAGGCCGGCCGACGCCTCGACCAGCTGCCGGCTCCAGTCATCGAAGCCGCCGTCGCCGATCTTCGACGCCTCCAGGACCAACCGGCGTGCGGGATCGGCCTGTGGCACGGCGCAGGCCATGTAGTCGCGAGCGCACACCGGCTGGCCAACCCGAATCGGCACGCTGGACAATTGACTGAGCCGCACCGAGCTGGACGGCAACAGCCCCTGCACACGCGTCAGCACCTGCGTCTTGAGATCCGCGGGCCCGGCATGATCGATCCGGCACCTGGTCAGATCGCGCAGCACGTCGTGCAATCCGCCGCGCCGCTCGGCTCTCCGCACCTGGCGGATGCTGGTTCTGGATGTTCCGGCCGGACCGTCCGTCGCCAATGGAATGCCTCGCCGCCATGTCTGCTACCAAGGCGGATGCCAACAGAGCGCGGCGAACAAGTCCGCGCGAATGCGAACGACTGGACAGGCTCGTCAAAGTCGGGCAACCGGTGGGCTGGGTAGTCGCTGCCCCCCAGCGGCGGCGAGATACCGAGGCGGTGGGCACCGGCTACCCACTACCCCCCAATCAGCCAAGAGCGCTGCCCTGTTCATCCCGTCGCCTCAGAAACTGGGGTTCGCTCGGGGTGCGACACGAGGCTCGGATTGTTGGCTCGTGGCTGGCGCCACGTGAAGGGGCCTGCTGAAACAACCGGATTGGCTGGTGCGTCTTGCGCGCTTCACCCGCCAGACTGTCATGGGAAGCCATCGCGTGCGGAACTCTTGCTCGGGAAGCAAGACCGTCTGGTCTGGAACCGCGAGCCGCGGACACCGGAGGCCGGGCCTCCGCTGTGAGGGCTGCCCCACGCGGAGGACGGCAACCTCCGCGGCTGTCCGACGCGTCGAGCGACGCGTCAAGCGACGCGTGGCGTGATCAGACGCACACCTGTCGAGTCGGCCGGCGCCTCAGTCGAGGGGCAACGGCTCGTCGAACATCATCGCGGCTTGGTACCGCACGGGCGTCAGACAGACGACCCGGCAGCGCGTGAGACGGCCGCGTACCTGACGCGTTGTCGCGCCGCGGAGCACGAGGTCCGCACGGGCCCCCGGGGCCAACCGTTCGAAGGATTCGAGCAGCGCGCCTCCCGCCCCAAGGTTGACGACTTTCACCCGCTGGCCCGGCCGCAGCGTGCTGAGAGGATGCCCGCCGCCCGGTGTCGCGCATCGAACAGCGTGGCGCCGGTCAGACTCGATCATCAGCGGTCCCGCCACGTGCGACGCCACGAGTCGAACCAGAGCACGCGGATGCGGCCCGTGGCGCCGAGTATACGAACGCAGAACTGCGGTCCGGTCGCGCTGGAGAGATACAAAGTGCCGCTCGTCGAGCCGCCGAGCGGACTGAAGGAAAGGAGATTCGATCCGCCGAGCCGCACGGGATCGGTCCCGGCCATGATGGTCCCCTGCCCCCCTAGGTCGGGCACGTCGCTGAGCACCCGGAACGCCACGCCGTCGATCAGGTGCGGCATCCTGACCTCCGCACTCGATGGCGGATCGACGCCGGCATCGATGTCGCGTTGAAGGACCCCGTCGCCATCACCGTCGAGATAGGCGCGAAAGCTCTGCCGGTCCGCCGGACCGAACCGAATCGCGACGTGAGTGTTGCGCTTCAAGGCCTCGAGTCGCGCCCGTTGCAGCGTGCCCGCCACTACCTGTGCGGCCTGTCGCGCCGCTCGGCGATCGCGACTCACGTGGATCGCGGACACGGCAAGGCTGAGCAGCGTCGCGGCAATCGCGCTCGCCAACAGCACGTCGACGGCAACAGTCCCACCTGTCGCCGTCATGTTGAGCGAGGCTGACCTGTGACGACGAGAGGCGGGACGCGCGCGGTGCAGGCTGGGTGCCGGTAGACGGCACCCAGCCGGCGATCCACTCACCGCTCTCCCACCGGCTTGTCGGTCTTGGTTTGGACCGTGATGAGGGGCTTCAGTTTGAGGAAGCTCTTCTCGCCGATGCCCCGGACGTTCATCAGCTCCTCGATCTTCTTGAACGGCCCGGCTTTTTGGCGGTAATCGAGAATGCGTTGGGCCGTCGCCCGGCCGACGCCGGGAAGCTCCTCGAGCTGCGAGAGGGTCGCGGTGTTGAGGTTGACGACGGACTTGGCGGCCGCGGCAGACGAGGCCTGATCACCGGAGGCCACCATCGCTGCCGGCACGGTGAGCATCGTCGCGACGAGGACCGAGTGGAGGATTCTGCGCATGTGAGTCTCCTTGTGTGTAGGTGGGGCCGCACGCGCGAACGCCGAGACAGAGGTCAGGTGCCCACGGGAAGCCCACGAAGTGCGGCCGAGGCCCTCCCACAGCAAGGACACGTCCGCGGCGTGCGCCCGCGCACTTCTACGAAATTGCTGGGAATTCCCGAGCTGCTGACCGGCTGCTCGCGCTGGGTGATCCGCAGAGTGTGAACTGCGGTTGCCGCGGCTGGCTGCCCCCCCGCAATTGCCAGGCAACGCAAGGATCGCGACCGCAACACGAGTTGTCGATGCGCCCGCCCGATCACCAAGACCGTACATGCGTCGGCGCCGGCTGGCTCATCCGGTCGCGTCGCCGGGTGCGACGGCCACGACGTCGGGCCCCGGGACGGGCGCCGGCACGACCGCAGGACCGTCTGGAGCACCGAAATCGCGGCGACGTGCGCGCATGTTCACGGATCCGTCAGATCTGATCCGATCTCAGCGATGCCACGAGTCGATATCAAACGACGCCGAAATGAGACAATAGCAGAAGGACCATGGCCACCCGTCTGCAGCTCAGCCTTCACCGCTGGCCCCGTGCGGCGTTGTCCGCCCTCGTCGTGCTCGCGGTCTGGCCGGCGCCCGTCAGCATGCAAGTGCCGGCCGCGCGCGTGGTCGCCATCGGCGACATCCACGGGGCCTACGACGAGCTGACGACCATCCTGCGCAGCGCGAAGCTGGTGGACGCTCAGCTCCGGTGGTCTGGCGGCCCGGCGGTCCTCGTGCAGACGGGGGACTACACCGATCGTGGCCGCGACGTGCGCAAGGTGATGGACCTGCTGATGCAGCTTGAAACCGAGGCGCGCGCCGCCGGGGGTCAGGCGCGCGTGCTGGCGGGCAATCACGAAATCATGAACGTGATCGGGGATCTGCGCGACGTGACGCCGGAGATCTGCGTGAGCTTCACGACGGACAACTCCGCGCGCCTCCGCGAGGAGACGTGGACGAAGTACGAACGCATCGCCCGGACTCGTGGGCGGATGCTGACACCCACCCCGGCCGTGTACAGCCAGACGCGAGAGACGTGGATGGAGGCGCATCCCCTCGGCTGTCTCG
>JBQTIE010000219.1:0-3233 GCA_052389315.1 Acidobacteriota bacterium | reverse complement strand
GCGCGCAGCAGATCGGTCAGGCTCTGCGACGGTGCGCCGTTGATCACCGACTCGGGAATCACCGTCATCGTGACCGGGGCGTTGATCAGCTGTTCCTCATGCCTCGACGCCGTCACGACGACCACGTCGCTTGCCGCCGGCGGGGAATCCTGGGCCGGGGGCGTCGGTGGGACCGGACCGGCAGGCGTCTGCTGGGCCGTCGCGGTCGCGGAGCCGGCGACGAGCACGCACGCCAACCACGAGCCGCAGGAAGAGGGAATGGAATCCTCCAGTCGCGCCGTGGTCAGGATACACGCAAATGCGGGCTCTCCCTGTAGGACGGACGCCCGGGTTGTAACTCTTCGCGGAAGCTCCGGTAGGGGTCTCCATGAGCAGGTGGCCCCACGTCCTGATGCTGCTGGCCCTGGTTTCCACCGGCTGTTCGCTCAAGACCTACGCCATCAACATGGTGGGCAATGCGCTGGCCTCCGGCAATTCCGTGTACGAAACAGACGACGATCTGGGCCTCGTGGGCGCCGCGCTGCCGTTCGGCCTCAAGCTGACCGAGAGCCTGCTGGCTCAGTCACCTGACCATCCGGGCCTCCTGCTGACGGCCTGCCGCGGCTTCGTGCTCTACGGCTACGGGTACGTACACCACGCCGCGGTCCTCGATGCGGAAACCGATCTCGACCTCGCCCGCCTCGGCCGCGATCGCGCGCGGCGACTCTACCTGCGCGCGTTCGGGTACTGCGTGCGCGGCATGGAGCGCTGGTATCCCGGCTTCGGGCAGGCGCTCTCGGCCGACGCGCGGGGGCTCGCCGCACGCATCACGCCGAAGACCGCGGCTCGCGATGTTCCCTGGCTGTACTGGACCGCCGCGTCTCTTGGGCTGGCGGTGTCCGCGGCTCGAGATGATGCGGCGATGCTCGCGCGGCTGCCGGACGTGCAGGCGTTGCTGGATCGGGCGCTCGCGCTCGATGAGTCATGGGACGAGGGAGCTCTTCACGAGTTCTCGATCGTGGTTGCAGCAGCCGCGCCGGGCGCGCCGAACGTGGCGCGCATCCGGCAACACTACGACCGCGCGGTGGCGCTCTCCGCCGGCAAGAGCGCCGGCGTGCACGTGGCGTACGCCGAAGCGGTGTCGATTCCACAGCAGAACGGCGCTGAGTTCCGCGCGATGCTCGAGAAGGCGCTGGCCGTCAATTCCGACCTCACGCCCGCGAACCGCCTCGTCAACCTCTTCGCCCACCGCCGAGCGCGCTGGCTGGCCGCGCACGCCGATGAACTCATTTTGGGCGATCCGCCGGCACGCCGCTAAGGAGGCGTCGATCTCATGAGTACACGTCTCTCACACTTCGTCCTGTGTGTGGCGCTGATCTCCGTGGGGCTCGGTGCCTGGCCGCGCGCGCAGGGTGCCGTGCGCATCCGCATGGGCACCGTCGTCCCCAAGGGGTCGCTCTGGGAAGAATCGTTGCACTACGTGCGCCAGGAGTGGCTCCGCATCTCCAACAGCGCCATCCAGGTGACGATCTACCCGGGCGGCGTCCTCGGCGACGAGGTCGAGATGGTCCGGCAGGTGCGACAGGGGCGCATTCAGGCCGTCGCCCTCTCGGCGGTGGGCCTGTCGAGGATCGACGACAGCGTCTCGTGCCTGCAGGTGCCGATGATGTTCCGCTCCTACGAGGAGCTGGACTACGTGCGCGACCGGCTGGCGGCCACGCTCGAAGCGCGCATCGCGGCCAGAGGATTCGTCGTGCTCCACTGGGCCGACGGTGGATGGGTCCACACCTTCTCCAAGTCGGAAGCCCGAACGCCGCAGGACGTCCAGCGCCTGAAGCTCTTCACCTCGGCTGGGGATCCTGAAACCGAACGGCTCTACAAGGAGTTCGGCTTCCGCGTCGTCCCGCTGTCGATGACCGACATGACCACGTCCCTGCAGACGGGCATGATCGACGCCTTCTCCATCGTCCCACTCTTCGCGCAGCTCGAGGGGCTGTACAAGCTGGCGCCCCACATGCTCGACGTCCGATGGACGCCGCTCGTCGGCGGAACCGTGATCAGCCAGCAGGCGTGGAACCAGATGGCCGAGTCGGATCGGCCGGCATTGCTCGCCGCGGCGCGCGCCGCGGGCGCCCGCCTCAAGGGCGAGATTCGCGCCATGGGCGATGATGCCGTGCGCGAGATGCAGAAGCGCGGGTTGCAGGTCACGACGCCCGACGAGGCCGCGCTGGCCGCGTGGCAGTCCGCCGCCGAATCGGCATATCCGCAGCTCAGAGGCCGTTACTGCCCCGCGGACGTGTTCGATGAGGTGCTGCGCCTGCGCGACGAGTCTCGCCGCACGAGCCGATAGGCATGCGCCATGCGACTTCTCCACCGTGTCGAGAACGCCGTCGCGCTCGCCGTCCTCGCGGCGATGGTGCTGCTCGCGCTCCTGGAAGTCGCGGGCCGCGCCATCTTCCTCGTCGGCGTCCCGGGCTCCATCGTCCTGGTCCAGCACCTGACGTTGTGGACCACGCTGCTCGGGGCGGCGCTGGCGGCGAGGTCGGACCGGCTGCTCGCCCTGTCCACGCCCCACGTCCTGCCCACGCGTTGGCGCACGCCAGTCCGCGCGGTCACCTTCACCATCGCGGCCGGCATCGCCGCGTGGCTGACCGCGGCGAGCGTGGATGTGGTCCTCATCGAGCGGGGCGCTGGCGGAGTGGTGGCGTGGAGCATTCCGTCGTGGGTCGGCTTCACCGTGCTTCCAGCCGGGTTCGCGATCATCACCGTCCGGCTGATCTGGCGTGCCGGGGAATCGTGGCGCGCCCGCGCGCTGGCGTCCATCTCTGTGGCAACGCCACTCGCGTTCGCGGTGCTCCCGGCGCCTGCCGTGAGCGGACCGGTGCTGGCCACGTTGGCCATGATCCTGATAGCCACGGTCGCGGGCATGCCGCTCTTCGCCGCCATGGGCGGCACTGCCCTGCTGCTCTTCTGGGCTGACGGCACGCCGGTCAACGCCGTGCCCGGGGAGACCTACCGCTTGACGACGTCGCCCATGCTGCCGGCGATTCCGTTGTTTGCCCTGGCAGGATTCCTCCTCGCGGCGGGGGCCGCGAGCCAACGCCTCGTGAGGTTCTTCAACGCCCTCGTGGGCTGGATGCCCGGCGGCCTGGCCATCGTCGTGACGTTCGTGCTGGCCTTCTTCACGCCGCTGACCGGTGCGTCGGGCGTGACCATCCTGTCGATGGGCGGCTTGCTGATGCCCGCGATGGTCA
>JBQTIE010000218.1:0-7140 GCA_052389315.1 Acidobacteriota bacterium | reverse complement strand
GATCACGCTCGTGGAGTTCTCGGACTATCAATGACCGTTCTGTGCGAGGGTCGGTCCGACCCTCACGAAGCTGCGACAGACCTACGGCGATCGGATTCGCATCGTGTTCAAGGATTTCCCGCTGCCCAGCCATCCTCAAGCCCCGAAAGCGGCCGAAGCCGCCCACTGCGCGGGTGAGCAGGGCAAGTACTGGGAGATGCACGACTTGCTGTTCGCCAACCAGCAGGCGCTCGACATCCCGTCGCTCAAGCGGCACGCCGTCACGACGGGCCTCGACGCGCCGGCGTTCGATCAGTGCCTGGACTCCGGCAAGTTCGCGACGGGCATCGCTGCTGACATGAAGGCGGGAGAGCTGCTGGGCGTGCAATCGACGCCCACGATCTACATCAACGGGCGTCCCGTGGTCGGGGCGCAGCCGTACGAGCACTTTCAAGGCGTCATCGACGAGGAGCTGGCGCGGAAGTAGGTGGGCCTCCGTCACGCGGCTCACGTCACGAGCACGATTTTTCCCGTGGCGCCAGGCTCCATGATGAGCGCGTGCGCCCGCGCCGCCTCTGCCAGCGGAAGCTCACGCGAGACGACCGGCTGGAGTGTGCCGTTGGCGAGGCCGGCATTGACACCGCGGATGATGCGCGCGAGCTCTGCCGCATCGGTGTTCCACAGCGCCATCCCGAGAATGGCGGCCTCCTTGCCCATGGCCTTCCTCGGATCGATTTCGATCCGCCCTCGGTTCCCCACGATGACGACGCGGCCCGCGGGGGCGATGACGGAGAGATCGTTGTCGAGGTTGACGTTGGCGAGGTTCTCGAGAATCACGTCAGGCCCGCGCCCGCCGGTCAGGTCCTTGAGGACGTCCAGGTAGCCCGCCTCACCGTGGTTGAGCACGTGATGCGCCCCTTGCGCACGAACGACGTGCACGCCGGCCGGTGAGCCCGCCGTCCCGACGACGACGGCTCCCCACGCACGGGCGATCTGCACGGCAGCCAGGCCCACCCCGCCGCTGGCGCCGTGCACGAGCACGGTGTCGCCGGGTCGCATCTGTGCGCGGCCGTGCAACGCCCGCCACGCCGTGACGTACGGCACATGCACCGCGGCCCCTTGTGAAAACGAGAGCCGGTCGGGGAGCGGATGCACCTGATCGATCTGGCACACCACGCGCTCGGCATAGGTTCCGTAGCTCTTGTGAACGGCGGTTCCCCCGACCCACACGCGCGACCCGACGGCCAGCGAGAAGACGTTGCTGCCCAGCGCCTCGACGACCCCCGCCCCGTCCGCACCTGGTGTGTACGGCAACGCAGGCCGAATGGCATAGGCTCCGGTCCGCATGTACGTGTCGAACGGGTTGACGCCGGCCGCCTCCACGCGCACGATCACCTGGTCGCGCCCAGCGACGGGCTCGGGCGCGTTGTCGAGGCGAAGCACTTCCGGACCCCCGAACTCACGGACGACGATGGCTTTCATGTGCTGATCGTAACCTCGAATTCACGTTCCCGCTGGCAGAGGCCGGCCGCGCCGCCACCGCCACAGGCCGGTACCGGTAGAATCCGGGCATGATGCGCCCAACGCAGATGGCACTCCTCCCGGTGTTGATGCTGGTGAGTGCGACCGCTCACGCCCAGCCGGGGGCGAATCCGCTGACCTCGCAGATCGATCGGCTGACGGAAGAGGTGACGCCTCAAGTCGTGACGTGGCGGCGCGACTTTCATCAGCATCCCGAGCTTGGCAACCGGGAGTTCCGGTCTTCGAAGATCATCGCTGACGAGCTGCGACGCCTCGGCTACGACGTGACCACGGGTGTCGCCCACACGGGCGTGGTCGCCGTGTTGAAGGGGGCCAGGCCGGGACCGGTCGTCGCGCTACGCGCGGACATGGACGGCCTCCCGGTCACCGAACAGGTGGATCTGCCGTTCAAGTCGACGACAAAGACCACGTGGAACGGGGCGGAGGTCGGCGTCATGCACGCCTGCGGGCACGACAACCACATGGCCATGCTGCTCGGCGCGGCGACCGTGTTTGCTCGATTGCGAGACCAGCTGCCCGGGTCGATCAAGCTGATCTTCCAGCCGGCCGAAGAAGGACCACCCGCCGGCGAGCAGGGCGGGGCGGAGCTGATGGTCAAGGAGGGTGTGCTCGACAACCCGAAGGTGGACGCCATCTTCGGGCTCCACGTGTTTCCCATGCGTGCGGGGGTCATCGAGTACCGGCCCGGACCGCTCATGGCGAGCGGGGACTCGTTCACCATTCGCATTACCGGCAAGCAGACGCACGGAGCCGTGCCCTGGGGCGGCATCGACCCCATCGTCATTGGCGCCCAGATTGTGATGTCGCTGCAGACGATCGTGAGCCGCACGGTGAACATCACGGAGGCGCCGGCAGTGGTCACGATCGGTTCGTTCAACGGCGGCAATCGCTTCAACATCGTGCCCGAGACCGTGGAATTGACGGGCACCGTCCGGGCGTTCGACGAGGGCGTGCGCAAGGACATTCATCGGCGCATTCGAGACATCGCGACCAAGACGGCGGAAGCGGCCGGCGGGACCGCCGCGATCAGCTATGGCATCGGGTACCCGGTGACGATCAACCATCCGGATCTGACCGAACGCATGGCGCCGACGCTCCGGCGTGTCGCGGGGGTCGAGAACGTGCGGATCGGGCCACTGACCGGAACGGCGGAGGATTTTTCGTTCTTTCAGCAACGAGTGCCCGGCATGTTCTTCTTCCTCGGCGTGACGCCGCCGGACCGGGATCCGAAGACGGCGCCGCAGAATCACTCGCCCTTGTTCTTTGCGGATGAGTCGGCGCTGCCGGTCGGAGTCCGGGCGCTCAGCAACCTCGCACTGGACTACCTGTACGCCAACGCGAAGTGACGGCTGGTATGTGCTGACGCCGCCGTGCCATCGCCCGTGAGAAACGGAGCGATGGGCATGCCGTGCGTTTGCGGGCCGACATCTGCGTTGTGCCCGGCGGGGTGTTCATCCTTCAAATCGTCCTCGAGGCTCCTCGGTGTGCGTCTGCCTGGGCGTGTCGAAACCTTGATCCGATGCAGGATCGCACGTCGAAGAAACAGCAACGCCAGTCTACCGGGGCTGACGATTCCCTGGATTTGCCGGTGAAGATCGGCTGGCACGCGGTTGGCTGGGGGACCTTGCATGTCCCACCTTGCCGCTCCTCGGCGTCAACCGAACGTCGTCTCGGGTCCAGAGGGTGGACCGGGCCGGAAGCTCCTCGATCGCGTCCGGCAGGCGATTCGGACGCGTCATTACAGCGCGCGGACCGAGGAGGCGTATGTCCATTGGATTCGTCGGTACATCGTGTTCCATGGGAAGCGGCACCCATCGACGTTGGGCGCACCGGAGATTTCCAGGTTTCTCACGTGGCTCGCGGTCGAGCGCCAGGTCAGCGCGTCCACGCAGAACCAGGCGCTGAGCGCGGTCTTGTTTCTCTACAAAGACGTGCTCGCGATCGAGGTCGGCGCCGTTCCACCGGTCGTGCGCGCGCGTACGCCCGAACGGCTGCCAGTGGTCCTGAGCCGGGACGAGATAGGCGCGATCCTGAAGCAGCTCGTTGGCACCGAGCGGCTGGTGGTCGTGTTGCTCTATGGTTCGGGTCTGAGACTGGAGGAGTGTCTCGAGCTTCGCGTGAAGGATCTGGACTTCGATCGCCAGCAGATCATCGTGCGGCAGGGCAAGGGCCAGAAGGACCGGGCGACGATGCTCCCGGCGGCGGCGAGGGAGGGGCTGACGGAGCACCTCGCCCGTGTGCGGCGGATCCATGACGCGGATCTGGTGCGCGGGTTCGGCCGAGTGGTCATGCCGTTCGCGCTGGATCGCAAATGTCCTACGGCGGCGGCCGAGTGGCCGTGGCAGTTCGTGTTTCCGGCGGCTCGAATCTGCCGGAATCCACGCCACGGGTCGCCGTCGCGGTTCCACCTGCACGAGTCCGTCGTGCAGAAGGCCCTGGCCCAGGCGGCGCGGTCGGCAGGCCTGACGAAACGTGTCGGCCCGCACGTGATGCGTCACAGTTTTGCGACGCATCTGTTGGAGGACGGCTACGACATCCGGACGGTGCAGCAGTTGCTCGGGCATCGGGACGTGCGCACGACGATGATTTATCTCCATGTGATGCACCGCGGTCGGTTGGGGGTGCAGAGTCCGATGGATCGGCTCTGACGCGGGCCTGACGAGGGTCTGGGGTGGATACGCGCGAGGCTCGCGCGTATCCACGCGGGACGGTGGTCTCCGCACACGCCGCGAAGTTCGTTGGGATGAACGGGTTACCGGCCGCAGGCCTCGTTCGTTCATTCATGGATACACGCCAGCGCGAGCGTGTATCCATGCAGATCGGTCATTTGGCGGGGGTTTCGTCGATGCCTTCGCGTGTATCCATGCCGTGGGGAGGGCGAGGCTTCCGCTGGAATCGCTTTTCGATTCCGTGGGTTACGACGGCGATAGGCCGTATCATGAGGCGGGTGGATAAGCACCGCCTCGCGGGCCAATAATAGTTGGGCCGGCAATTGGCAGAAGAATCATGAGAGTAGGTCGAGAGCGCGAGGAAGTTCGTGCGGTGATGGCGCGCGACGGATATCGTTGCGTAGCATGCGGTTTCAATTTACAGTGCGCGCTTGCGGCGCACCATCGCCTGCCGCTGGAGCTCGGCGGACGCGACACGATCTCGAACCTCGTCACACTCTGTGCCAACTGCCATAAAGCTGTGCACTGGTTTGCCGTCGAAAAGAGAGAAAAGGGCACGGAGGCCGACAAAGCAAGGAGCCTATACGCGGCGCCTGCCTTCGCAAAATTGATCGATCTTGCCGAAACCATTCGAGAGCGTCGGATTCGGACCAAGGGTGCTGGGAACTCGTGGCTGGAAGAGAAGGACGCGGCAGGCAAAATGCCTCTCGAGGAAGCGCTCACGCGGATTGCGCGACGGAATCACCTCGACGGCGCTCAGACGACAATGCTGCGGCAAGTGACCAACGAAGTACTGCGGCACCTCGGTTCACCATTGCCGGACGGATGTGCGGTCCGCGTTGTTCAGAGAGGTCGGTTCTTGAGTATCAACGCAGGCAACATCCTGTTGTTTCGGACGCCGGGTAGGTGGGACGGCGTCGACGGCGCCGCCAAGCAGGCCGAAAACGATGTCCTTCTCATATGGCCGGAGCACACGCGGCTGAGCGTGCTGTCAACCCGCGAGTGGCGGAGGATCGAGGAGGGTGAAGGTACCTTCGCTGCGCTACCGTGCTTCAACTTGCCCTTGGATTTCAGGCGTGTGCTGGAGATGAACGCGAGTGATTGGCGGACTTTCAAGAAGTCCTGTCT
Organism: Acidobacteriota bacterium; assembly: GCA_052389315.1. Classification (GTDB taxonomy): domain Bacteria; phylum Acidobacteriota; class Vicinamibacteria; order Vicinamibacterales; family UBA2999; genus JACCSI01. The sequence goes on along the minus strand of JBQTIE010000218.1, from coordinate 1,822 downwards.
CGACGCTTTGAGACTTGGGAAAGGCAGGCGCTGGGTCTCGAACGTAGACTTGCCCGCGGCTCCGGTGGCTTCGGGTTCTCATCCGGCGAACCGATCGCGGCGTTGAAACGGGCGGCCCAACATGGCATGCAGCCGACAGCGCGCGTGATCATGGGCGCGCTGCGGCTGATGCCTGACGTTAGGCCGATGATGCTCTGGTGGCTGACCAAAAAACAAACAACATGAATGACTTGGTATTCACGACTGCCCCGGAATTGGCCAGGAATATCCGTGAACACCAGGTGTCCGCCACCGAAGTGCTGGATGCGCATCTGCAGCAAATCGCCCGCCACAACCGAGCTCTTAATGCCATCGTCACACTCGATGAAGAGCGAGCACGGACTCGAGCCCGGGAAGCCGATGCGGCATTGACCCGTGGCGACCTCTGGGGTCCGCTGCACGGTGTCCCGGTCACCATCAAAGATTCAATAGAAACGGCCGGCCTGCGAACGACGAGTGGCTTCCCGCCGTTGGCAGAGTACGTGCCCGCCACCGATGCCCCGGTGGTGGCGCGCCTACGGGCGGCGGGTGCAATCATCCTGGGGAAGACCAATCTCTCAACGCTGGCGATGGATGTTCAGACCGACAATCCGATTTTCGGGCGCTCCAATAATCCGTGGAATCTCACACGCACTCCTGGGGGCTCAACGGGTGGGGGTGGGGCTGCCGTCGCTGCCGGTCTGACCCCCCTGGAAATTGGCAGTGACATCGCCGGCTCGGTGCGTATTCCGGCCCACTATTGCGGGATCTACACCATCAAGGCGACCGACCACCGAGTACCGGTCACGGGGCACATTCCCGAACCTCCTGGAGCCCCGCGCGGCGTGAGACACATGCCGCAGTTGGGGCCGCTGGGGCGTTCCGTAGATGACCTGATACTGGCGTTGGGTTTGATCGCCGGTCCGGACGGACGGCAGTGGGAGGTGCCACCGGCGCTGCTGGAGCCCGCACAAGACCGGACCTTGAAGGAGCTCCGCATCGCGTGGACGGATAGCTTTGGCGGCGTCTCGGTCAGTAGCGATACAAAGGCAGCTTTGGCGAGATTCGCCAGTGAGCTGCAGAAGCTGGGGAGCACTCTCGAGTTTTGTCCACTTGCTGAATTCGACTTCGCAACGGCCTGGGAGACGTGGGGCGAGGTGTTCCAGGCGGAAGTCGGGTCCACGATGCCGCCTGAAGCAGAAGCACAGTTTGCGGCGCAATTTGGCGCCACCCTTGACGCGGATGCCCCGCTGTTACGGGGCATGGCGCGCGCAGTGAATGCTTCCATGCGCCAGTACACGGCAAGCCTGATGAAACGCGATGCACTGATCGCAGTGCTGGAACGGTTCCTGGGTACCTGGGATGTGTTGCTCTGTCCCGTCACCGCTGGACCGGCGTTTCCGCATTGTCCGCCTCGCGCTCCCATCGCCATCGACGGCGTCACAATTCCGTATTGGATGGCTGCGGCAGCTTACACGACTCCATTCAGTCTGACGGGGCATCCGGCAATCGTACTGCCGATGGCGCGCTCAGCCGAAGGATTGCCGATCGGCGTACAGGTGGTTGGGCGGCGTTGGTGCGATATGCAACTACTGGCCATCGCCAGGCAGCTGGCTGAGGTCATCGGACCTTTCCAGCGCCCATGGGGGTACTGAGGAGTCAAGGTCAGCGCCGGCCTAACGAATTAAGGATTCTTGTCGCGCGGAGCCGCGACAAAATCCCGGGTTGGACGACGTCCTGGCACGGGCGGTGCTATTTGGAGTTTGAACGGCCGCTCGCGAGTGTGCCAGCGGTGTGATGACGC
>JBQTIE010000217.1:0-2997 GCA_052389315.1 Acidobacteriota bacterium | reverse complement strand
CAGGCGCCAGGGGTCACCAGCGCCTCGGCGGTCTCCACGCTGCCCATGTCGGAGGTCGGTCAGGCCATGGCGCTGCCCTTCAACGTCGAGGGACAGCCGCCGCCGCGCGACGAGGATCCGCTGGCCGACGTGCGCATCGTGGCGGCCGGCTACTTCGAGACGATGAAGATTCCGCTCATCGACGGGCGCTTCCTCGACGAGCGCGACGCGCAGCAGACGCCGCGCACGAGCGTCATCAACGAGACCATGGCGAGGCGGTACTTTCCTGGGCGCAGCCCGATCGGACAGACCATCCAGAACCCGCATGGCCGCAGCGAGGTCGTGGGCGTCGTGGCCGACGTGCGCAACCAGGGGCTGGACAGCCTGCCCAAGAAACAGGTCTATCTGCCGCTCAGGCAGAGCCCGACGGCTGGAATGGCCGTCGTCGCACGGACCGAGCGCGATCCGTTGTCGTTCGGCAACACGATCCAGAGTGTGATCTGGAGCGTGGATCCCGAACAGCCCATCTACCAGTTGAGCACGATGGACCAGATTCTGGCGCGCGCGGTGTTCCTGCCGCGCTTGAGCACGACGCTCCTCTCGATCTTCGCGCTGGCGGCGCTGCTGCTGGCCGCGCTGGGCATTTACGGCGTGCTGTCGTATTCGGTCACCCAGCGCACGCGGGAGATCGGGCTGCGGATGGCGCTGGGTTCGAGCGGGGGGCAGACCGTGCAGCTCGTCGTGCGGAACAGCCTGCTGCTCATTGCGATGGGCGGCGTGACGGGTCTGGTCGTCGCGGTGCTGCTGGCCAGCTCCATGGCCGGCATCCTCTACGGCATCGGGCCCTTCGACGTGCCGTCCTTCTCGCTTGCGGGGCTCGTCCTGGTCGTGGCCGGCGTGTGCGCGAGCCTGCTGCCGGCGCTGCGCGCGACGCGGGTGGATCCGATGGTGGCGCTGAGAGAGCAGTAGGCGCCCGCGACGAGGGCCCGCCGATTCCAGCCGGTGTAGGATCGAGCCGTGCCTGACGAGCTCAGCCGCGTGCTCGAACACGATGAGCGGATCGCGTATGCGATCCGTTTCGGCTCGACGACCACGGGCCGTGCACATCGGCGCAGCGACGTGGACGTCGCCATCGGCCTGCGTCAAGGGCGTGCGCTGAGCGCGCTCGAGGTCGGCGAGTTGGCGGCCCGGCTGGAAGCGGCGGCGGGCCGTGCCGTGGACCTCGTGCTGCTGGACGAGGCCCCGCCGGGTCTGGCCTATCGCGTCTTCCGCGACGGCGAGATCCTTACCGTCCGGGACCGACCCGCTCTCGCGGCACGCCGGGCCCGGGCGATTCTCGAGTACCTCGATTTCCGCCCGATCGAGGATCTGTGCACGCGAGGCGTCCTGAAGGCGGCTGATGGTCGATAAGGCGGTTCTTGCGGCCAAAATCGCGGTCATCCGTGACGCGGTAGACCGAATCCGCACGGTAATCCCTCCGACCAACGAGGCCTTTCTCGCCGATCGCACCTCGCGTGAGGTCGTGGTCCTCAACCTGTTCGTGGCGGTTCAAGAGTGTGTGTCGCTGGCCGCCCATTGGCTCGCCGATGAAGGGCGGGACGTTCCCGCCACTTACGGCGAGTTGTTCCGGCGGCTGGGCGAGCATGGGGTCATTCCCGGCGATCTCGCGGCGCGGCTCTCGGCCGCGTCAGGGTTCCGCAACCTCGTGGCGCATCAGTACGGCGTGCTGGACTGGTCGCGCATTCACACGCTCGCTTCGGAACACCTCGACGATCTCCTGACATTCTGCGAAGCGCTGGCGCATCGGGCGGACTAGAAACTGACGCGGCGTGTCGGCTCGGCAGATCCTCGGTGACGAGGACGGGCCTCACGAGACCGGGACCGGTCCGGTCAGTGCGGGGTGTCATCGGGGGACGCGTCGCGCCCGACGCCGCTCGCGCCCCTCCGCCTCGAGCTCATCGAGCACCCGATCCTCCACCGCCAGCGCCGCCTCCGTCTCGCACACGTCAGACCACCCGGTGCGGCAGTCCCCTTTGGCGAGCCGTCGATACAGCTTGAGCGCGGCCTCCGCGCTCGTCACCTCAGGGTCGGCCGCAATCTCGAGGGCATGTTGCAGCTCGTGGGCGATGGTCGCGATCATGCGATCCTCGGTCGTGCGGGTCTGGATCCGCACCCGGATGTGTCGCTGCCTGGCGTCTCCTTCGACGTGCACCACGCACGATCGAAAGCGCCCCTTGCCGCAGAAGCCGAACTGCACCGCGACGATCACGTTCGAGCCGTGAATGATCTCGACCAGATCGCGAAACATGGAAGACCGCCGGTGCCCTTCGGCGATCAGCCGCCGGAGCTCGGGATCAGCGGGTTTGAGACGGATCAGTTGCAGCGTGTTCGAGTTCGTGTCCGAGTTGGTAATCGCGTCAACCTGCGCCGCGTGTGCGGGCGCGTTCACGAGGGCGAGGGCGATCGCGACGACCCATACCGCGCCGAGTGCCATGGCCGCATCCCTCCTGGTCGCGCGCGATGGCGGCGACCGCAGAGGGATGGGCAACTTGCGAACCGGCGAACGGCTGTCGGGTCGAGAAGCCGCAGCAGGCCGTCAAGCCCTTGAAGGGCTTTGAGTTGTGTGAGGGAGATGGAGCGCGGGCGACCGACGCGGAGAACGTCGCGGCGGTCGAGACCCTATTCGATCAGATAGGGTCTCTATCGCATCAGATTGGGTTCATGAGGATGGCGCTGTAATCCGCGCACGATCGCGCGAGGCACAGCGTGACGGATGTCCCTGCTCTCCCAATCGCCAACATCGTCGGGGCAGGTTCAGCCCGCGCCGGTGGTCTGTCATGCTGACTGCCGGCACGCGGCTGGGGCCCTACGAAATCGTCGCGTCCCTCGGCGCGGGCGGGATGGACATCTGAGTTGGGCCGTCAAGCGAAATGTTTCGCGAGCGCCGACCCGCGGCGGCGCAGCGCCGCCATGTAGACCTCCTCGTTGTAGGGACGACGTTCTTTCCAACAACGAAAG
>JBQTIE010000216.1:0-10185 GCA_052389315.1 Acidobacteriota bacterium | reverse complement strand
GTTCACGGTGACGACGAGTGAGACAGTCTCCGACGATCCGGCGCGGATAGAGGCGCTGGACCTCGAGCCAGGCGCGCGGCGCAGGATTCTGGTCGGCGCTCGTTGGGCCCGGTACGTGCTTCCGGGGTACCTGGTGTTCGCGCGCGCCGGTACGCTGTTTGCGGTCCCGTTTGATGCCGTGCGGCTTGACATGGTGAGCGAGCCGAGTCGTCTTCGGCGCTCGACCCGGAAGCCGTGTCGCCGGATGCTGCCGCGGTGCTCACCACGCTCATTTCGCCGAAGACGAGAAGCGACCTCTGGCGTGTGCCTCTCGACGGGTCGGGCAAAGCCGAATCGCTGTTGCAGACAGAGCAGGAAGAGCACGGCGCGAGGATCTCGCCGAACGGGCGTTGGCACGCGTACACCTCGAATGAAGCCGGCCTGGGCCGCTACGAGGTGTACGTGCGGCCCTTCCCCGGACCGGGCGGCAGGCACCCGGTTTCCACCAACGGCGGGCGTGCTGTGGCCTGGGCCGCCTCGGGCCGGGAGATGTTCTACCGCGAAGAGAACCGCATGATGGCCGTCGACGTCGACGCCGGCGCGCGCTTCGCGGCCGGGCGTCCCAGGGCGCTGTTCACGCTTTCCGGGGGCCTTAGCGACGCGTTCGACGTCGCACCGGACGGGCAGCGCTTCGTCATGGTGCAGGAGGTCGAGAACCCCGTTACGCACATCAACGTGGTGTTGAACTGGCATGAGGGCCTGGCGCGCCCGGGGCGACAACCCTGAGCCGCGGCCTGCTCATCGTCTTCGCTGTTCCTTGCGCAGGAGCGCTTCGAGCGCCTCCCGGTGAGTGGCGAGAAACAGACGGTCCTTGTCGCGGCCAGCCGCGTGCTTCGATTGGATGATGTGGTGGAGCCGTGCGACCGGCACCTCGACGCCGTCGACAATGAAGGACCGGCGCTCGGCCCAGACCGCCTCGAAGTCGAATCCGGCCATTACCAGTGACAGATCGAGATGAAGGTCCGTTCCGAGCGCTCGGGTCAGCGCACGTCGCTCGATGACGCGTGCGGCGAGCCAAGAATCACGCGGACGGTCCAGCGGTTCGCGCTCGGCCATGAGCGTGAGCGCGGCCCGCTCACACACGGACCAGCACTCGACCAGGTTGTCCGGATCCGGCGGAAGGAACAGATCGCGATCGTGCGTGTTGAAGACAACTGCCGCGGACTCCGCATAGTAGTTTGCGCCCCATACGCCGATCACCACGTAACGGACCGCTGCGGCCTTGAGCGCGTCGGCTACCGCCGCGAAGGGATCGATCGCCTCATTTGACATGACGGGGCAGGCGGTAATGCCGCCGCGTGGCGGCGACGAGTCGCCAGACCCACGACTTGTCGGTCCCGCTCTGGTTCGACGGAAGGGCCTCGACCAGCACGATGGCGCGGAGATAGTCATCGTCCAGCTCGATGCGGATCTGCGCGGCCTGCCGGCTGGCCTCCTGCAGCGCTCGCTGGGCACTGTCCGCCGGGCGCGTCACAGAGAAGATTGTACCGCGCCGGTTGCCGCGGCAGGCCATACTCCCGGAAGCTCGGGAACTCCCGATACGTGAGGCAGTTTCGGGAGTCCTCAACAGGTCCACGCACGTGACTTCCTCCCGCCGCCTGCCAGGCAACGGCCGCGTTCAAGGGCCGGCGCCAGGAATCGACGGCAGGTTCCGCCGCCAACGTGACGAGGAGGTTGAACCGGCTTCTGCGAGCAGGCTCACCGGTCGGGCCTCGATCCTCGGCAGGTTTGGCCACCACAGGGCGGCCTGGCCAGGCCGTCGAGCCGACCGCCGCTCGCGGGCGACGAAACCGGGGCGCTATACTCCGGGTGGCAGGCCACGGCATGGCCCTCGCTCCCGGCAAACGACTCGGCCCGTACGAGGTGGTCGCCCTCATCGGGGCGGGCGGGCCTGCCTTCGCTCGCTCGGCAGCGCTTCGCGAGCGCCGGCAAGGTCTCGCCAAAGCCCAGGAGTGGCGATGCAAATAGGCTCGAGAATCGGCGCCTACGAAGTCATCGCGAAGCTTGGCGAAGGCGGCATGGGCGAGGTCTATCGCGCGCGCGATACGCGGCTCGGCCGAACCGTCGCCTTGAAGGTCGTTTCCGCCCACTGGCGTGACCGCCCGGATCTCCGCGCCCGCTTCAAGGTCGAAGCGGAAGCCGTCGCCGCGCTCAGCCACCCGCACATCTGTGCGCTCTTCGACGTCGGCCAGCACGACGACCTCGACTTTCGTCATGGAGTTCGTCGAGGGCGAGACGCTGGCCGCGCGGCTCGCGCGCGGGCCGCTCGCGCTGGACCAAACGCTCGCGCACGCCATCGCAATCGCCGACGCGCTTGCCCAGGCGCACAAAGCCGGCATCGTTCACCGGGACATCAAACCAGCGAACATCATGCCCGACGGCCGGTTCCTGCTGCTGGTCAGGGTCGATCAGTCCGAGGCCAGGCCAAGCGAGGTCGTTCTCGTGCAGAACTGGGTCGAGGAGCTGAAGCGCGGCGCGCCCACGCGCTGACAACGGCTCGCGGCAACGAATGACCATCTGCTTCGCCGTTGCGCGATTGGCGCGGGCACGAGCGGCGAGATCGACTCAGCGCGCTCAGCGGCCAGGGGACATGCGCCGGCGGACGGCCTCGATGAACGCGGTCAGATCGACCAGGCGCTCATCCAGCACGTCGTGAACGATTCGCAAATCGACTTCGTCGTACCCGCGCCCGCGTTGACTGTGGAATCCACTGTTGACTATAATCCACAGCGATGGAGACGATCCAGATCGTGCTCGACAAGGAGCTGCTTCAGGCCACCGACCGCGCCGCCCGCCACCATCGTCTGAATCGATCGGCCCTGATCCGCGATGCCCTGCGCGCCTACCTGCGGCGGCTCGCGGTCAGGGATCGTGAACGGCGGGATCGTGCTGGATACGCGGGCAGCCCCGATATGGAGTTCGCGATCTGGGACAAGATGACGGCGTGGCCGGACGAATAGAACGCGGCGAGATTCGTTTGGTTCGCTTCCCGAGGCCCGACAAGCCTCGGCCGGTGCTGGTGCTCACACGCGGCTCCGCTCTCGCGTATCTCTCGCGCGTGACGGTCGCGCCCGTCACTTCGACGGTCCGGGATGTGCCGTCGGAGGTCCGCATCGGCCCGGAAGACGGCCTGAAGCAGCCGAGCGCCGTCAACCTGCACAACGTGGTGACGATCGAGAAGGCGATGGTCGGGCGGAGAGTCGCCCATCTCCGCGAGGACAAGATGCGCGATGTCTGTCGCGCGATCGGGTTCGCGCTCGGCTGCGAGGAGTAACGGGTGGCACCCACACGAATCGCAGTTCACGAACGCCGGTGTCGATCGCGTCAGGGCGGGCCAGGCGCTGGAGGTCGGACAGGCACGTGGCAATCAGGGCGAGCTTCTTCGCCACGAGTGCGGGGTCGGTCACCGCGCGGGTCCTCGCGGCGCCCGGTGCCTCGCGAGGATCGGCTCCTGGTCGAAGGCCTCGTTCCGCGTGCGCACCTCGAAGGCGAGGCGCTCACCACGATACCCGCGCCTGGAGCTGCAGCGTCCGCGGAAACCCAATCTCGGACGTAATCCATCCGAACCGGCTGTTGCCGAAGTTGATATCGGGCCCCGCATATTCGGGCCGGTTGACCACGTTGATCACCTCCGCGCGCACGGCGATCGTTCGGCCACCCGCGCGGTGGCGCTTTTCCACGGCCAGGTCCCAGGGGTGGCGGGATGGCGTCCGGACGCGTGCGTCCACGCGCGGAGCGTTCCCGCAGGTGAAGGGCGCGGCCGGGGACCACGCCGCGGGGTTCAGCCACCGCACGCAGAAACAGGCGCGATCGTAGCGCGGCGTCGTAGTCAGCCGAGGGTCGACGCCAGGCGCGAGGTTGGGACGCTGTCCGCTGCCGAGCAGCCGCGAGTTGTTGTTCGCCTGGACGATCCGGATCGGAAAGCCGCTCTGATACGCCCCGACGACGGTCACGGCCCAGCCGCCGGCAAGCGCGGCCAGGACGCCAGGCCTGTCGAGCCAGCGCTTCCCTTCGCCAAACGGCAGCTCGATCGTGCCGCTGAGATTCAGCCGGTGCGGCGTGTCTCCCAGCGACACACCGAATTCCCGGTCCAGATCGCCATTGTCGAGAGGCGTCGCGGCGCCGCGGGGCGAGAAGCTGTTGAACTCGCCCACGATGTTGTCTTCGGTCCGGCTCCACGTGTAGTTCGCCCTGAGGCTCCACCCGTCGCGAAGCCGGCGGGCGACATCGAGGACGAGCGAGTGGTAGCGCGCGCTTCCCGCGTCCACCTGATGCGCGAACACACCGTCGAACTGCGGGTACGGCCGCAGCAACTGGCCGCGCGAGAGCGTCGGCCGGGTATTGAACGGGCCGAAGGCCGGGTTGCCGAAGAACGGATTCGGCACCTGCTCCTGGAGCGCAGTGCCCAGCGACTGGAAGCGTGGATCGAGCTGGTTGAGGTTGATGGGAAAGCCGCCGGTGCCGCCGATATCGAGCCGCTCGCTCCGGCTGCCGATGTAGCCGACCTGAACGGCGACGGCATGCGGCAGCTCCGCTGCAGGTCGATCGAATACCTGTGGACGTACGGCGATCGGCGGAACTGATCGTTGAAGTGAACCTCGCCGCCCGCGCCGGTCAGGAGACCGAGGCGGCTCCCCAGAGGGCGCTCGACACCATTCGGAAACGGATCGGTCAGCGAGCATCCTCCGCACGGGGTGACGCCTCCGTCGGTGCTTGCCAGGTAAGACGTCGTGGCCGAGAAGCCGCGTGTGCCAAGAACGTCCTCGGACGGGAAGGCGTATTGATGCGGAGCCCAGAAGAGCCCGTAGCCGCCACGCTATACCATGCGCGCGCCGAGCGACCAGGCGACGCCGGCCCGGGGGCCGAACTTCGCGCGCGAGGGGCTCGACTGATGCGTCGGGTAGCCGTCCGCGCCCGCGTACATCAACCCTCCCCGGAGATCGAGCCCTGGCACCTGGATTGGAAACGGGCGGGTGCGGTCGAACCCGACGGTGAAGCGATGCTCGCGCTCCTGGAGCCCTCCTTCGTAGTCGTAGCGGAGGCCGACGTTGAGCGTGAGGTTCGGGGTCAGGCGCACATCATCCTGCACGTAGGCCGCGTAGTAGGGTGCGGAGAACGCGAGCGGCGTCCCGATGATCACGCTGCCCTGTGCCGGCACGCCGAGCAGCAGGCTCGCAATCGCATCCCCTGAGTTTGGCGCGCCCACGTTGGGGTTCGGACCCTGCGTGAACGCCTTGCTGAAGCCGAGGGTCAGACGGGGCGACCGAAAGAGGTCGAGTCCAAGCCGGCGGTAGTCACCGCCGATTTTCACCGTATGGCGGCCGGCAAGGCGCGAGATCGTGGCGTTGACCACGTGCGTACGGAACGTGACATCGTCGCTCGTACCACTGCCCAGCCCAGCGTAGTCCTCCACCTGAAAGGACGGAAAGGCCTTCACGGACGAGTCTCGGACCAACGCTGGCGAGAGCGCGAGCTGCGCGCTGTCGAACTCGGGAACCGCTGAGTCGTCCGAGAACTGATTGAACCCATAGCGAACCGCGAGGACAGTGCTGCTCGCCAGCGTGAACAGGTGGTTGAGCGCCACGAGATGGACGCCGCGAGCCAGCACGCCCAGGTTGGGATCCGACGGGAGCCCGCCGTAAAACGTCGGAGACGGCTCGTCCGATTCGTACCACGCGTAGGTGCCGGACAGCGTATAGCCCGCCGTGATTCGATGATCGATCTTGAGCGTCGCCTGGTTCGCGACGTCCACCACCGGCGCCGTGCGCGTTGCCTGGCGGCCGGCGTCCGGCAACGGGTAGAACCTCATCAGCGCGCGCGCGACGGGGTTGATGCGCTCCTGCGGAATCACGTTGCCGGGGAACGGCTGCCGGACCAGTTGTCCCGGCCGGTTCGGATCGACCGTTGTCGTCAGCGGATCGTAAATGACAATAGGGCGGCCGGCGCCATCCACGCTTCCGGAGAAATCTCCGTGGCGCTCGCGCTCGGTGGGCCACGTGAGCACCGTGTTGCGGATCGTGCTGCTCCGGTAGCCTTCCGTGCTCGTCCAGAAAAACGTGCGGTTCCGGACGATGGGTCCTCCTAGCGAGCCGGCCCAGAGGTAGTCGTAGCTGTCGGGCTTCGCTGTGCCGGCGCGTCTGGCGAAGAAGAGATTGGCGGCGCCCCAGTCCGGCCGGTTCCGCGCGAGCGCGCTGCCGTGCCACGCGTTCGATCCGGCGCGATGCGTGGCGTTGAAGACGCCGCCACCGGTGCGTCCCAGTTCCGCGTCGTAGGTGCTCACCTGGACGCGCACCTCGTCGATGGCCTCGAGCGACGGCAGGATGGCAGCCCGGCTCAGCAAGTCGGTGATCGGCACGCCGTCGAGCAGGTACGTGTTCGCGCGCCGTGGTCCGCCGGCGATGGCGAGCGCCGACGAAGAATTCTGGTCCTGCATCCGCGTGAAGAACGGCACGCCCGTGGGGATGACGTTGGCCACCGTCGTCGAGAAGAGGAACAGATTCCGGCCGGTGGACGGCAGCGTCTCGAGCGCCGTACGATCGATGACGGCGGCGACCGAGGCGTTCGCTGTGTCGAGGAGCGGAGTCTGGCCGGTGACGATGACCTCCTCGGCCACTGCTCCCAGCGCCAACTGGATATCGACGATGAGGAACTGCTGGGTGCCGATGACGAGCCCGCGGCTCTCGAACATTCGGTAGCCGGATAGCGAGGCGAGCAGCGAGTAGGTGCCCGGCACGACGTTCGGAAAGGCGTATTCGCCAGCGTTGTTGGTCTCGCCGATCCGGCTCAGGCGTGTCCCTTCGTTGACCAGCGTGATCGTGGCGCCGGGAAGGATGCCGGTGGCATCGCGAACAGCGCCGCGGATGCCGCCGTGGAAGGTCTGGGCCGTAATGGGAGCGGCCGTGAGGAGCGCGGTGATCCAGACGACCACCATCGGGTCCCGGCGTGGCAGCGACCGTGCCGGGGCGGCATGGGCTCAAGAGGACACCGCAAAGCTGGCGTCCATAAATGGCGGGCTTAGGAGATGGAGGGCATTCTACTCGATTCTCACAGCGGCACGTTCGCCGATCGCGGTCAGCGCGGCACCAGGCGTGTGACCTCCTCCAGCCAGTTCTGGACGAGATTGAGCTGCCGCGGCCACTGCTCGTTCTCGTCCACGAGCAGGAAGCGCCCATCCGGCGCCACGTCGTAGCCGTGCTTCAAGTAGCGGCGGTCCTTGTCCTCGAATGCGACCGTGGCCCTCGAGACCGTCAGCGTCGGGCGAGTTCGAATCTTGGAGACCATCAGCCTGGTCTGACCCTCGATGTAGAACAGCTCGCCGCCATCGCGCGACCATAGAGGTTCGCCGCCGCCGTTGCCGGAGACCTGCATTTTCTGTCCAAGGCCGGGAAACGCGCGCACGAAGACTTCCGCCCGCCCCGATTCTTCCGAGACGTAGGCCATCCATCGGCCATCGGGCGAGATTTCCGGCGAGTATTGATCGAACCGGTCGTTGAGGAGCTGACGAGCCGTCCGTCCCTCCCCGAGGGCCAAGAGCCAAAGGTCGGCCTGCGTCGAGGAGTCGGAACGGACGTAAACCAGGCTCTTCCCATCCGGCAGCCAGGATCCGGGCAAGCTGCCTTGAACCAGCGCTTCGGTCGAACCGCTTCCGTCCGCGGCCCGCCAAAACAGCCGTCCCGAGCCATCCAACGGACCCACTGAATACACGAGCCGCTTGCCATCCGGTGTCCAGGCTTTGGTCCACACGTTCCCGTCTTCTTGCGTGAGTCGCGTCAGCGTGCCACGCGGGATGTCATACGTCGCGAGCCCGGCGACAGCGCCCTCGACCGTGACGGCGATGCGTTGCCCATCGGAGGAAAGCCGGGGTCGCTCAAACGCTCGTTCGATGTCGCCCAGAGGCTCGATCCGTCTCTGGCGATCGACCCATACGAAACGGTGATGCACCCCCATCGATCGGCCCGGCGCATAGACGAGGGTTCCCTCTCTGGAGAGTGCGAAATGAGCCGTGCCATTGATGGGAACGGTCGCGACATCATCGAGAACTTTGACCGGCGCCCCCTTGACTTCGAGGCGGACGGGATCGAACGCAACGGCGAAGAGCGCACCCGCGCGGCCATAGATCAAGTGGCCGCTCGACGCGTAGCGAGCGCAGGAGCCTCCCTCGATGAGCACTTTCTTCTCGCCGGTTGCAACGGTGAGGACTTCGATGCGCGCCTCATCGTAGGTGGCTTCTTCCCAGCCGGCAGCGGTGAAGACGACGGCCTTGCCGCCGGGCAGGACGTCCGGAAAACGGAGCGTCCGCTCTCCTCTCGTCTTGTCGGCGATCGTCAGCGGGCTTGCCCTCCCTCCCGCGACGGGGATGCTCAGGAGGCCAGACCCGCCCGCACCCGAAACAATCGTGTCATCGGCGCTCCAGCTGCTGCCCTGATTTCCACATCCCGAACAAATGGTGAGAGGCGCTCCTCCCGTCAAGGCGACTCTCTTGAGGGTCCCGTCCTCGAATCCAAGCCAACGTCCGTCGGGAGAGAAGAATGGGCGCGAACCGCCCTCGGTTCCAGGTATTGGCTGAGCCCCGCCGTGGTCGAGCGCCAGCAGGTAGAGCTGACTGAGCCCTGCGCGCGTTCCCGAGAAGGCGACGCGAACTCCATCCGGTGAGATGGCTATCAAGCGGAGGTCGAGCTCCTCAGCCGGCGCGATCGGGAGGACCGAGCGGACGACAGGGCGTGGCGCCGCCGAGCGCTGAGAGCTCCAGAGCACGAGCACAGCGGCCACAGCCAGCGCGGCAGCGCCCACGAGGAGCCCGATCCGTCCGATTGTCCGCTCGGCCCTCCCCTTCCGTCCGGCGGCCGAATCGCGCGACGGCGGCGACGCCTGGCCCGGCTCGTCGGCGATGGCGTCCAGCGCGCGCCGCAGATCCCGTGCATCCTGCCAGCGCTCCTCTAGGTCCTTTGCGAGGCAGCCGCGGACGAGGCGATCGAGCGCCGCGGGCGCGAGCGGTCGGACGGTCGAGACGGCCGCAGGCTCGGAGCCGAGGATGGCCGCGATCACGCTCGCCGGGCTCTCGCCGCCGAACGCCCGCCGCCCGGTCACCATCTCGTAGAGGACCGCACCGAACGCAAACAGATCGGAGCGGGCATCCGCGTCCTTGCCCTCGATCTGCTCGGGCGCCATGTACTGCAGCGTCCCGAGCAGCGTCCCCTGGGCGGTGATTGGCCCGGGCTGCATGGACTTCGTGGCCTCGGTCATCAGCACGACACCCGCGCCCGACGGCGTCTCGCGCATCTTCGCCAGCCCGAAGTCCAGCAGCTTCACGCCGGCCTTCGTCAGCATCACGTTCGACGGTTTGAGATCGCGATGGATCACCCCGCGCCGGTGGGCATGGTCCAGCGCGTCGGCCATCTCGCGCGCGATGGCCAGCGCCTCGTCGATCGGGAGGGGGCCGCGCCCGATCCGCGTGGCGAGCGTCTCGCCTTCGACCAGCTCGATCACGAGGAAGTCGATCCCCTCGTGGTGGCCGACGTCGTAGAGCGTGCAGATGCGGGGGTGGTTCAGGCTCGAGACGGCGCGCGCCTCGCGCTCGAAGCGTTGCCGGAGATCGGCGCTGGCCCCGACCGGTTCCCGCAAGACCTTGACCGCGACGGTCCGCCCCAGCCTCGTGTCGCGGGCCCGGTAGACCTCCCCCATGCCCCCGGCCCCCAGGGGGGCCTGGATCTCGTACGGCCCGAGGCGGCGGCCGGCGGCAAGAGTCATCGAGAACTCGCACCCGATGGTAACCACGGGCCGCAAGCCGCACAAGGGCGACCCTCGCTGCCGCGGGGGTGGGGTTGGCCGGCACGGTGACACGAACCTTCGACGGCTATAATCCGTTCCACAGGTGGCCCAGGCACCTCACCTGACCGTCCGCTCCGGCTCGGCCCTGCTGTGACAGGCTCGCCTTCCACCCCGCTCCTCATCGTCATCGCCGGCCCCGCGCGGGGCCGCAGCGTCCCCATCGACCGCAGTGTGACGATCGGTCGCGACGATGGAAACACCCTGCCCATCGTCGATCCCGCGCTCTCCCGGCGTCACTGCGTGGTCGATCCCGGAGGCCCGCGCCTGGTGATCAGAGACCTCGGGAGTCGCAACGGCGTCTTCGTCAACGGACGTCCG
>JBQTIE010000215.1:0-6900 GCA_052389315.1 Acidobacteriota bacterium | reverse complement strand
CGTCCAGATCTCGTCTTGCCCCGCCTCCGGCGGGGCGGCCATCTTCTATGGCCGGTCGAAAAACTTGCTTCATTCGTGACGCCTCAGGCCATAGAAGATGTCTAACGTTTCCCGGACGGTGCTCCGTGCACCTCGTACACAGTCTCCACATAGCCCTCGCGCGGCGTCCACTGCACCCGTCGCGGCGGCAGCGTGTCGGGCCGCCCGGGACGGTGGAAGTAGATGAGGGCCTCCGCGTAGCGACTCTTGACCGGATCGGCGATTTGCTGCGCGATGGCGACGGCTTCCTCCAGATAGTCGGTTTCGACGTGCGCGATGAGCACATGGTGCGCCGACAGGTGCTCGGTGATCGACCAGCGTGCCCACGGGTTGTGATTCTGCTTCGGCGGCAGGCGTTCGATCGCGATCGGCTGGGCCACCACCGGCCCTCCCCGCGTCAAGGTGAAGCCCAGATAGACCAGTCCGCCCACGGCGCCAGCCGCCGCGATCCAGATTGCCGCCAGAACCACGCGGGCCACGCCTTCCATTTTCGCCTACGATGGGGAGAGCCGATTCGTCAAACTGCCCGTGACCAGCCGCCTCCTTCACGTCGTCAACGGCACCACGCTCATCGACCCCATGCGCGCCGCCGGCATCGACGGCCCGATCATCCCCTGGAACGATGTCCTTCACGAAGGTCCGGTTCCGGCGGGCCTTGGCCCGGCGGCCCTGCGCGAGCTGCGCGCGGATTTCCTCTCGAGTTGTGGATGGGGCCGGCATGTCGACATCCTGAACGAGCTGTCCAGACGAGACGAGGCCCTGGACGCGGCGCTCGACGCGGGCTCCAGCGAGACGACGCTCGGGAATCGGCCGACGCTTCGCGTCGATGAGATCGTCTTGTGGCTCGAGTTCGATCTCTACGACCAGCTGCAGCTGCTGCAGGTCCTCGATCGCCTCCCGATGGACGATGCGCCCCGTGTGACGGCCGTCCCGGACGGCGAGTATCTGGGAAGGCAACCGGCCTCGCGGTTCGCGGATCTGTTCGCCGCGCGCCGGGACGTCACCTCTGGCGAGCGGGTCGCCGCTCACGACGGGTGGACCGCCTTCCGGTCGTCCGATCCGCGAGAGGTGGTCGGGGTCTTGCCGCGCGTGACCGCACTGCGGCATCTTCCTGGTGCCCTGACACGCCACCTGGAGCAGTTCCCGGCCGTCGAGACCGGCTTGTCGCGCACCGAGCAGCAGGCGCTCGAAGCCGTGGCCGCCGGTGCGACACGCCTGCGCGACGTCTACGAGCAGTCTCACCTCGCCCGAGAACCAGCGGTCTTCATGGGCGATGCGGCGTTCCTGGCCCATCTCACGGCCCTGCTGCGCGGTTCGTCGCCGTTGCTGCGCGCGGCGCACGGATCGCGGGATGTCACGCTGGACGCCGCGGTCGAGCTGACCGACGAGGGCAGGCGCGTGCTCGAGCAGCACGCCGACCGCGTCGCGCTCTGCGGCATCGATCGCTGGCTGGGAGGTGTGCACCTGTCAGGACGAGGCCCCGTCTGGCGCTGGGACCAGGCGCGGCGCATCGTGCGGATGGCGTAGGGTCCACCTTCACCCGAGCCTCGCGCCGCCCCTCGCGAACCCGTTCGGCAGGCCGGACAAACGCTGCTCCGGCTTGCCGGCCCGCGAACGCGGCGTGGGACCCCCATCCCCACGCCCACAGGCGCTGGCCTGCACGGCGTTTGTCCGTCTGACGCGTGGGCGGCCAGCCTCAAGGGTTCGCTCGGAGGGCGACACGAGTCTCGGGCTCGTGTACTCATGGCCTCGCGTGGCCTGGCGCGCGCCGTACACGTCGTGGTGTCACGCAACCGATCAGCCCCGGCAACATTCGCTGTCTATAATCATTCTGCCGTGCCGTCCTACACCGCCAAAGACATCACCGTCCTCGAAGGGCTCGAGCCCGTTCGCAAGCGCCCCGGGATGTACATCGGTGGCGTCGGCTCGGCCGGTCTCCACCATCTGGTCTGGGAGATTCTCGACAACGCCATCGACGAGGCCATGAACGGCCATGCGTCGAACATCCGCGTCACGCTTCACGAGGACGGCTCGTCGGTCACCGTCGAAGACGATGGGCGGGGCATTCCGGTGGATGTGCACCCGAAGACGAAGAAGACGGCGGTCGAGGTGATCTTCACCGTGCTCCACGCCGGCGGAAAGTTCGAGCCCGGCAACTATAAGACGGCCGGCGGCCTCCACGGCGTCGGCGCGAGCGTCGTCAACGCGCTGTCGCGTGACCTGGTGGCGGTCGTCCGGCGCGACGGTCAGCAGTGGGAAATGCGTTTCAAGCAGGGCAAGCCGACGGGCGGATTGAAGAAGATCGGCCCGGCGCGCGGCACGGGCACCACGGTGTACTTCCACCCCGACCCGACGATCTTTCCCAAGGTGGAGTTCGACCCCACGATCATCCGCGATCGTCTCGAGGTCGCCAGCTATCTGCACCGCGGCGTCAAGCTGATCTTCGACGACGAGACCAGCGGTGCGAAGTCCGTGTTCCAGCACGAGGAAGGGCTCGTGGCCTACTTGCAGAAGATCGTGGGAGACCGCGGCGCCAGGAGCGTGCACGACATGCCGTTCGTGCTCACCAAGGACAACGGTCTCAAGGCCGAGCTCGTGCTGCAGTGGAGCGAGTCCACCGACGAACACATCAGGAGTTACGTCAACGGCATTCCCACGGGGTCGGGTGGGACGCACGAGGGTGGGTTGCGCGCGGGCATCGGCAAAGCCGTGCGCAACTACATCGAGACGCACAACCTGACGCCGAAGGGCGTGACGCTGACGGCCGAGGACATCCGCGAGGGCCTTACCGGCGTGCTGTCGGTGTTCCTCCAGGATCCGCAGTTTCAGGGCCAGACGAAGGATCGCCTGAACAACCCGGAGGTCCTCTCGCTGGTCGACGGCATGGTCCGCCCAGCCCTCGAACACTGGCTCAACCACAACCAGTCGATCGCCGAAGCCATCGTCGCGCGCATCATCCTGGCGGCGCGCGCCCGCGAGGCCAGCCGCGCCGCGCAGCAGGAGGTGGTGCGCAAGGGACCGACGGCGGGCCGCGTGATGCTGCCCGGCAAGTTGTCCGACTGCACGCACCCCGGGGCGATCACGAGCGAGCTCTTCGTCGTCGAGGGCGATTCGGCGGGCGGCTCGGCCAAGCAGGGGCGCGACCGCGCGCGGCAGGCGATTCTGCCGCTGCGGGGCAAGGTGATGAACACGGAGGGCATGGCGACGGCCAAGGTGCTCGAAAACAAGGAGCTGTCGGATCTGGTGACGGCGCTCGGGTGCGGCGTGGGAAAAGGCTTCGATGCCTCTCGCCTGCGCTACGGCAAGGTCATCATCCTCGCCGATGCGGATTCCGACGGCCACCACATCGCCACGCTGCTGCTGACGTTCATCTTCCGGCACCTGCCGCAGCTCATCGCCGCCGGCAAGGTGTATCTGGCGCAGCCGCCGCTCTACCGCATCGACGTCGGCAAGGAGACCTTCTGGGCCTTGGACGAGGCGCAGAAGGATCAGATCGTCAGGCAGCGCGGCGGGCGCGTGGCGCCGGAGATCACGCGGTTCAAGGGGCTGGGCGAGATGATGCCCAAGGTCCTCTGGGAGACCACGCTCAACCCGCGAACCAGGCGCCTGCTGCGTGTCGAGGTGTCCGATCAGCTCGTGACCGATCGCGTGATCAACGAGCTGATGGGGAAGGACGCGTCGGCGAGGTTCCGCTTCATCATGGAGCGGGCCGAAGACGCGCAGGAGCTGGACGTGTGAGGCGCTGAGCGTGCCCTACCTGCTGATCTATCTCGCGGGCGCGGCCATCGGACTGGCGGTGATGCGCGACCCGTGGCCGTCGCGCCTAGCCTTGGCCGCCGTCTGGCCTCTGGGCCCCCTGGCCTTCGCGGTCGTCGTGGCCCTGCTGCTGGTCGTCGCCGCCGTGCTGTGGCCGCTGCCGGTGCTCGGGGCCGCGGGTGTCCTCGGTCTGGGTGCGTGGCTGCTCATCGGCTAGCGCGCCGCGCCGGTTCGTTCCCCTCGGCCCCGTCGGTCCCAGATTTTCTCGACGGCGACCCCCATCTGCCGGAAACGCGCCCGTTTGTGTCCCAAACAACGGATTTCACGATTCCGTTAGAGGCCATGCACGGGAGTTGAGGGGTTAGAATCATCGTTTCGCCCGATGGCGGATCCGTCGCCCACAAAAAAGCCTTCCCCGTTCGATCGATCGCTCGTCGAAGGTCCCATCATTCCGGCCGTGTGGAAGCTGGCGTGGCCCACGATGCTCCAGAACTTCATCGCGGGCATGCAGGGCGTGATCGACCACATCCTCGTGGGGCAGCTCATCGGCTTCACCGCCAATGCCGCGATCGGCGTGAGCTGGCAGATCTTCCTCGTCGTCATCGTGTTCATGGCGTCGCTGTTCAGCGGGCAGGCGGTGCTCGTGGCGCGCTTTGCCGGCGCGGGCGACTCGGACAAGGTGAACCGCGTCGTGCAGCAGGCGCTGCTCACCGCCCTCGCGATGTTCGTCGTCATGGCGTCGGTGGGGTATTACCTGTCGCCGCGCTTGCTGGACCTGGTGAATGCCGCGCCTGACGTCAAGGCCGAGGCGCTGCCGTTCCTGCGGATCAATTTCACGTTCAGCATCGGGATGCTGTTGTTCTTCATGCTGTCGGCGGCGCTGCGGGCCGCGGGCGACGCCAGGACGCCGCTTCGGCTGGGTGTGACGATGACGGTGTTGAACGTGGTGTTCAACGTGATCCTGATTCGCGGACTCGGGCCGATTCCGGCGTTCGGCACGGCCGGGTCGGCCATGGGGACGTCGTTGGCGTCAGGCCTCGTGAGTTTGTACGCGCTGTACCACGTGTTTCGGGGAGACCTGGTGGTGCGCTTTTCCCCGCAGATGCGCTGGGCTCCAGACTGGGCGATCATCCGGTCGCTCTTCCGCTTCGGCCTTCCCACCGGTGTGCAGGGGATTGCGATGAACGTCGCGGGCGTGCTGCTGCTCCGGTTCATCGGATCGCTCGAACAGAGCGCGGCGGCCCAGGCCGCGTATGCAATCGGCTACACCGAGCTCTTCTCGATGATCACGTGGACCTCGGTGGGCTTGATGGGCGCGGCGGCGACCATCGCCGGCCAGAACCTGGGCGCAGGGCATCCGGAACGGGCCGTGCAGGGGGTCAGGACCGCGTCCCGGATCGGGCTGGGCGTGGCAGCCGCCGTCGGCTTCCTGTTCGTCGTGATTCCGCGCCCGCTGCTCGGGGCCTTTGGTGCCACCACGGGAGGCGTCGAGGCCATCGGCCAGGAGCTGCTCGGGTATCTGGCCGTATCGGGCTTCTTCATCACGGTGGCCCTCGTGTACACCGGCGGGTTGCAGGGGACGGGAGACACCCGAAGCCCGCTGTACATCACGCTCGCCTCGCAGATTGCGATTCCGCTCGGGCTGTGCTTTGCGATCCAGGGCATGCGGCCCCTCGTCTCGACCGACATCTGGACGGCGATTGTGCTGGGGCACTTCGCGCGGTGCGTGCTGAGCGTGCTGCGGTTCCGGCAGGGGAAGTGGCGGCACATCAAGGTGGAGTGACGGCCGGGTGCCCGGGCGCTCGGGGTTCTCACGGTTCGGGTGCGCTGCGCTTGTCAGGTGCGCGGGTGCTCGGGTGGGGTGCTCGGGTTAGTGGCGCGTGGGTGCGGTGCGAGGTGCCCGGGTTCCCGGGTTTGTACGGGCGCGGTGGTGCTCGGGCGCGGTGCGTCGGGTGCCCGGAGGTTGCCCGAGTGCGGTGCGTCGGGTGCGGTGCGTGCGCCGGCGTGACCGGTGTGCGTGATTGCGATTTCTGCCCACCAGAGATCGTCATGCCGTCGCAGAATCGGCAATCGTCCGGTGGCGCGGGGGCGCCGCCGCCGGCTAATCGGTTAGACACGGCCCTCGCAGGGGAGCCGTCGAGACAATGGCTTCCGATCCTCGGGAGGGCCCACAGGCGCAGGATGGTCCCAGGTCCCCGCGGCTCCTCGATCGCGTACGCGCGGCGGCGCGGCTGCGGCACTTCAGCCGTCGGACCGAGGCCACCTACGTGGACTGGGTTCGACGCTTCATCCTGTTCCACGGAAAGCGTCACCCCGGGGAGATAGGCCCCGCCGAGGTCGTGCAGTTCTTGACGCATCTGGCCGAGCAGGCGCGGGTGTCCGCGTCCACGCAGAACCAGGCGCTTTGCGCGGTGCTGTTCTTGTACCGTCACGTGCTCGGGCGGGACCTGGGGTTGCTCGACGGGATTGTCTGGGCGAAGAGGGCTCCGCGCGTTCCCGTCGTCCTCAGTCCAGACGAGGTGGCGCGACTGCTCGATCGCCTGCGAGGGACGCCGTGGCTGGTGGCGGTGCTCCTGTATGGCGCCGGGCTCAGGCTGTCGGAGTGTCTGGATGCAGGAGCTGTTGGGGCATCGGGACGTGAGCACGACGATGATGTATACGCATGTGATGGGTCGTGGGGCGTTGGGGGTCCGGAGTCCGGCCGACCTGCTGCCGGGGACGGAGCACGGTGCGCGGCGGCGCTAAGGGGCGGGTGGTGGTCGGTCGGATCCTGACAACCTCTGCAGCCAAGGGATTCGTGTCGGGCGGCAGCCAGTGTGGTTGTATCATGGCGCCGTTTCGGCAGTTGATCCGCCCGCTGGGCGGGCGTCGGGCATTGTCCTTAGCCGCGGCGAGTGCAAGGAAGGACGGTCGGAAATGGGCTGACCGGTTTGCAGTCCATTTAGATGTTAGGCCGAACCAGCGACAGCCTAACATCGGCTATATGGACTCCTCCCGGCGATCAACGAGAACGCTGAATCCTGCCCGTGACTGAGATCGGATGCAGTCGTATATCCGGCCTCATCGTTGGAGCATCGTGGCTCCGGGCCATCATGGTGATCCGCG
>JBQTIE010000214.1:0-7257 GCA_052389315.1 Acidobacteriota bacterium | reverse complement strand
TTGGGCGGTGAGGCTCCGCCTCGCTAGTGGCAGTATTGGTTTTGCCCGGCCTCCGGCCGGGCGAGAGTCTTGAAGGCCGATTGAAAAACTTGACTCATTCGTAAGGATTCTCGGCCTTCAAGACTCTAGGCAGGCTCGAGGCTGGCGGGAGGGCGCCCCATGATCGACCGGCTCTACGAGAAGGTTGGCGGCAGCCAGACCATCATCGAACTCGTGCGGCGTTTCTACGACCGCGTGCTGGCCGATCCGCGGCTTGCGCCTTTTTTTCCAACGACGGACATGGACGCGTTGCGCTCCCAGCAGGTGATGTTCATGACCATGCTCCTGGGCCGCTCGCGGTCATTCAGCGGCCGTGACCTGACGACCGCCCACGCCGGCGCCCGCGTGCAGGGGCTCACTGATGAGCACTTCGACGCGCTGCTCGCCCATTTCGAGGCATCGCTTCGAGAAATGGACGTGGCCGAGGAGTACACCCGCGAGGTCCTCGCGCTGGTCGAGAACACACGCGACGCCGTGTTGGGCCGTTAGCTTTGCTGACATGGATCGCGGCGCTGGCGCCGGACCGCGGCTCCCGCCCACGTCCCGCCCTTGACCGTTCTCGCCCGGGATGTCTTTCGTCAGTACGGCTGAGCCGGCCCCTCGCTAGGTGCTCGGTGCGGCCGTCTGGCCGCGGAACCGGCGCGGCCGCCGGCCGAGGGATAATGGCCTGGTTACCTTCCGAGGAGAAACGGGTCATGAAACTTCGCGTAATGCTGTCGATCACGGCGCTGTGCGGCGCGCTCGGCGCCGCCGTGTTGGCCCAGTCTGTCCCCGACGTCAAGCTGCCGGCGTCGCCACCTGGACAGGCGGCCATCCAACTCGGCGGGCGTTGGGACAAAACGGCCGAAGGTGGTCAGCGCTACGTCGACGGCAAGTGGATTGTCGTCAATTACAGCCGTCCGGTCCTGCGGGGGCGCACGGAGATCTTCGGAGCCGGCGCCGAGTACGGCACGTTCGTCAAGGCGGGCGACCCGGTCTGGCGCGCGGGCGCGAACGAGACCACACGGCTCACTACCCAGGCGCCGCTCCAGATC
This sequence comes from Acidobacteriota bacterium, assembly GCA_052389315.1. Lineage (GTDB taxonomy): Bacteria > Acidobacteriota > Vicinamibacteria > Vicinamibacterales > UBA2999 > JACCSI01. The sequence continues at coordinate 6,184 of JBQTIE010000214.1, read as the reverse complement.
GGCGGCACGACCATCGCACCGGGCGTCTACAACCTGTTCGTCGATCTCAAGCCGGGCAGTTGGACGCTCGTGCTCAACACGCAGCCGCTGCAGGAGAAGTTCGACCCGAACGACAAGGTCAGGCTGTTCGGGGCCACCAACTACGATTCGAAGTTCGACGTGCTCCGCGTGCCGATGACAACGCGCGCCAGCGAGCCCTCGATCGAACAGTTCACGATCGAGTTCGTGAACGTCAGCGCGACGAGCGCCACGCTCGCGCTCGCGTGGGAGAAGACGCGGGCGAGCGTGGACATCCGGCTCGCGGCGGCAACGAAATAACGCCACATCTGTTCGACGTTGCGCCCGGCGGCCGAACGCTCGTGGCCTCGGGGCGGCGCAGCAACAGGTAACCGTGGGCGCACGCGTCGCGCGGATGCATGGACGAGTCGCGCAGCCGCGTCTATCTCAGGATCCGCGGCAGCTTCTCGCCCTCGAAGATCGCGTAGACCTGGGCTTCGAGCTGGTTCATGCCCGGTTCGGTCGTGTTGATCTCGACGCGCCCGTTGCCGTTCGCGTCGCTCCCGGTGTCGAGCTCGAGCGCCATCTTGCGCAGTTGTTCGGCCAGCGGTGCGGCCTCGGCCGCCGTCTTCGACGACAGCACCCGGCCGCCGAGGTCGGTCATCGCCTTCGCCCGGGCCGCCAGCGCGCGCGCGGCCGTCGCCACGTCGGGTCCGAGCTTCCGCATCGTCGCCGACGCGTCGGGCGAGTTGAACGCCAGCTCGATGTGCATCGTAATCATCTCGGCGGCACGGGTGACGCCGACGCCAACGCCCGGCCCGGCGCCGCTGGCTGGGCCGCCGCCGGCCTGGGCCAGCGCGTACAGCACATGCCGCGTGTGCGTCTGCATTTGCGCGAGGTCTGAAGGGTGTCCGGCCGCGAGGTTGGCGTGCATCATCGCGGCGCTGACCTCGATGGCGGCCGTGACCGAGAGGCCGCGACCGCCCGGCGCCTTGCCGAACCCTGTGGCGACGTGGCCGAAGTGCGTCAGCGCCTGACTGGCTGGTCCCGCCCCCGGCGGTGGCCCCCCGCCGGCCGCTGACGCCGAACGCGCGCCCGGGACGAACTTCTCCAGCATGCGCCGCCGGACGACGCCCCCGTAGATGTTGCCCTTTGAATCCACTCCGATCCCTTCGGCGCCGCTGTGCGAGATCGTCGTCGGTTCGATGTCCTTGATGAAGTGCTCGACCTTCCCGTCCCTTGCGCTGCCGATCCGGATGCCCTTCTCCCAGCCCGGGTTGTGGAAGTCGTACGACTCGGAATCCGCGACGTACATGCGATCGTCGGCCGTGATGACGATGCCGCTCGGGCGGCCGAACTGGTACCAGAGATCAAGAAAGTTGCCTTCCTGATCGAAGATCTGGATGCGATTGTTGTGGCGATCGCCGACAAAGAGTCGGCCGCGCGAATCGAGCGCAATCACGTGCGGCGTGCTGAACTCGCCCGGCGCCGAGCCGGTCTTGCCCCACGTCTTGAGGAACGCGCCCTTGGCGGTCCATTTCGAGACGCGCGCCACTCGGGCCGTGGGGCTGTTGTCGTGGCCTTCGGTGACGAAGACGTTGCCATTCGCCCCCACCACGACGCCCGTCGGCGACGTCAACAGGTTCGGCGGATCACCGGCCTTGCCCGGTTCGCCGATGGTCATCAACAATTCGCCCGTGGACGTGAACTTCCGCACGACGTGGTTGCCCTCGTCCGTGGTCCACACGTGGCCTTCGCGGTCGATCGTCAGGTTGTGCGGGAACTCGAACAGCCCCACGCCCCAGGAGGCCAGGAGCTTCCCGTCGGGAGTGAACTTCAGAATCGGCGGCTCCGTGCGCCCCGCGCACGAGTTCCGGTTGCAGCGCGTCAGGACGTAGATGTTGCCGTCGGGGCCCTCGTCGATGCCGATGACCGACGCGCGCGCGTCGTACTCGTTCGCATCGTAGGGCAGGTCGCTCCACGGGTGCACGCGCGTGTAGGGGCCCGGCAGGTCGTTGACCGGGGGCACGAGCCGCTGATCCGGGAAGGTTCGTGTCGTGGCGGTGCGTTGGTCCTCGGACGCCGTCACTGTCGCGGGCGCAGCGCCAGGTCCCGCAAACACGGCCGCCGCCATCACAACCGCGATGCCAGGGGGCACGCGGCGAGTTGATTCTCCGAACATGACTGCCTCCGTTGCCGCGGCTGGGTTGCCCACTGGACGGCTCGCACGTTCACCCAGGTCACCTTGCCGGGCCGTGGGAGGATTATTCACGGAATCGGTGCCTGCGGCGATGGTTGAATGTGGGCCTGCGCTCACCACGCGGCCATGCGCACGGCCGGCATCGCGCGTCGCCCTGCATCTGCACGCGAGCCGGCCATGGACCCGTTCATGGGCGGCTCGTTCTTGTAGATCCGCCCGGCTCTCATGACGAACACGACGCGTCCGAGCGCCGTCGGGTCGGTCAAGGGATCGCCGTCGAGCGCAATGATGTCGGCTTCCATGCCGGCGTCGATGGCGCCGATGCGGTCGGCCAGGCCAAGTGACTCCGCGGCGCGCGACGTCGCGGCCACGACGGCATCCATGGGGCGCTGCCCGCCCTGCGTGACGTTGGCGACGAGCTCCTCGGCGTTGCGCCCATGCCCGCCTGCGTTGGCGTCGGTGTTGAACACGACCTTCAGCCCGGTCACCTCCTGCGACTCGCGGAACACGCGCAGGGCGCCCGGCTGAGCGTCCCGGAGATTGGCGAGGCCCTCCAACGTAAAGCCGCCGATGCCGTCGAATCGCTGACCGTGCTCCGCGTAGTTGCGGAACAGCAGGTCGATCTGGTTGCCCAGGTACATCCCACTCCGCGCGATCGCCTCGAGCGCCTGCCGATCGGCAAGCCACGCGTGTTCGATCTGCGAGCAGCCGGCGTCTGCGGCCATCCGGATGGCGTCGGGCCGGTGCGCATGCACCACCGAGCGCAGGCCCTGCGCGCGGGCCTCGCCGCAGGCGGCCTGGATCTGCTCGGCCGACAGGTTGGTCACGCCGCCGAGGCGGATGCTGGTGGACGCGAAGACCTTGACGACGTCCGCGCCCAGCGCCTTGCGGCCGCGCACGAAGGCGCGAATCTCGTCCGGCGAGCCGGTGTCCTGGTTGATGGATCCGAGCGACGAGAGCACGCGGGGGCCGGGAATCGTCCCGCGTGCGATCCAGTCCTTCAGCGCGGCGTCTTCTTCGCGCCCGAGGCTCTGCACCGTCGTCATGCCGCTCATCAAGGTCCGATACGCGTTCTCGGCGGCGTACAGCGTGACGTGGTCCAGGCCGCCTCCGCCCTCCGGCGGGTGCAGCTTGCCGTTCGGGTCGAAGTGATGGCTGATGTGCACATGCGTATCGATGTACCCCGGCAGCACGGTGAGGGCCGTGAGATCGTAGACGCGCGGCGCTCGGGCCTGGCCGCGCGGCAGGATCTCGGCAATTGCAGCTCCCCGGACCACGATGTCGCGGTCCTCGAGCACGCCGCCCCTGCCGTCCAGGATGCGCGACGTGCGCAGGATCAGCGCGTCGCCAGCGGCCGGAGAAACGGGGCCAGCCGGGTCCTGAGGTTGCGGCGCGCCACACGCCGACGAGATCAGGAGGAGGGGGATCACGACCGCCGAGCGGAGCAACAGCCTCCACGGGCGGGCACGGTCAACGATGCAGCAGAGCCGCGTCACGGGTCCGTCTCCTTTCGTCTCTTGTTACGGCAGCCTCAGCGCGATGAGTGAGCCTGGCTGATTCCGCCGCGCGCTGCCAGCCTGCACGACGATGTACTGCTTGCCGGCGTGCAGGAAGGTCATCGTGCCGTACTGACCTGGCAGCGGCAGCTCCACGGTCGCCAGGATCTTGCCGGTCTTCTTGTCGCGCGCGTGCAGGAGCGGCATGCCCTTCTCGTTGGTCTCCGCTTCGCCCCGCAGGTCTTCGCTCGTCTGCACCAGCAGGTCGCCCATCACCATCTGGATGGAATTACCCGTGCCGCCCGTGTTCGGTACGTTGACGCCTTTGAGTAGCGGGTGGTTCCTGATTCGCGCGGGTGTCTCGCCGACCGGGACATCCCAGAGCTTCTCGCCGGTGTTCATGTCGTAGGCGGCGAGTCCCTGGAAGAGCGGTTTGTGGACCGGCAGTCCGTCGATGAGCGGCAGCCGCCCCGTCAGCGGCCCCCCTTGCGTGTAGGCGGCCACGGTCGTGCCCGTGGTGGGGGTGTGGCGCTCACGTCCGCGCCAGGCTTCTTCGCTCCTGCCCGGCAACCCCCGTTCGACATCGACACCGTTGGTGGGCACGAGGTACGAGGGCGCGGTACAACTGCGCGCGTGCGGCGCGTACATGATGCCGGTGGTCGGATCGGCCACCGGCGGATGGTAGATGTTCAGCCCGCCCACGCAGCCCACATTGTTGACGAAGCTGTTGTTGTGCGGCCACGGCAGCGGCGGCATGTACAACCCACCCACACGGAACTTGCCGAGGATCTCTCTGGCGCGCTGCTTGAGCTCGGGCGTGTAGTCGATCAGGAACTCGTCCGTGATGCCGTCGAGGACGATCTTGTCCAACGGCTCCGGCCTGGTCGGATAGGGCTGCGTCTTCGCCGTGTAGTTGCCGGGGACCTCGGTCTGCACGACCGGACGCTCCTCGATGGGCCAGATGGGCTCGCCAGTCTCCCGGTCGAAGGCGAAGATCAGGCCTTGCTTGGTGTTCTGGATGAGCGCGGGGACCTTCCGTCCGTTGACCGTGAGATCCATGAGCATCGGTGCGGTGGGGATGTCGTAGTTCCACTGCTCGCTGTGATGCACCTGGAAGTGCCACTTTCGCCGACCGGTCTTCACATCGAGCGCGAGGATGCTGCCGCCGAAGAGGTTGTCGCCCGGCCGATGGCCCGTGTAGAACTGGTACGTGGAGGCGTTGGTGACGATGTAGACGAGTCCGCGCTCCGGATCGGCGGCCGCGGGCGCCCACGACGACATGTTGCCGGAGAACGTCCACGCGTCGTTGAGCCACGTCTCGTTGCCGAACTCGCCCTTCCGCGGGACCACGTGGAACTTCCACAACCGCTTGCCGGTCCGCGCGTCGTACCCCTGGATATCGGCGGGCACGTTTTCGATGCGCGTCTGGTCGTAGCTCGGCTCGTGACCGGCCAGCACCACGACCACGCCGTTGACGATGATCGGCGGCGACGAGCTGGTGATCATGCCGAGCGGGCGGGGCAGTCCGTAGTCGGGATCGTACGTGCCCTTCCACCGCAGCCAGGGATCCCAGTCGCTGACCAGATCCGGAATCATGTCCACGACGCCGCTCGCGGGCCAGCCGGGCAAGGGGACCTTCGAGCCCCAGTTCTCGAGCGGCCGGCCGGTTTTCGCATCGAGTGCCCACAGGAAGAACGCGGGCGTGGAGATGTAGATCACACCGCGGCCGTCGATCGTGCCGTACCCGACGCCCTTGCCGAAATCCGTCCTCGGCGAGCGCAGATAGCGCATCGTGTCGGGCTCGCGGAAGGTCCAGCGCGTCTCGCCCGTGTCCGCATCGATGGCCACCACCTGTCGCCGCTGACCGATGACCGTGTACAGCAAACCGTCCACGTAGATGGGCGTGGAGCGGGAGGTGTACTCGAGGCCGGGCCCGAAGTTGTCGCCTCTGAAGATCCAGGCGATTTCGAGCTTGGCGAAGTTCGCCGCGTTGATCTGGGTGAGCGGTGACGACCTGGTGTGGCCGGCGTCACCGCCCAGATACCGCCACTCGCCGTTCTCGACGCCCCGCAGTTGCGCGGAGCCGCCGGGGGGAAAGGCCAGCGTGGTGGTGAGAGCCAGGATGCCGCAAAACGTGGAGCGCTTCATACCGGGTCATGATATGTCTGACCGGGTCGAGACGAGCGGCCTGGCACACTCGAATCAGTCGCGCCCCTCGCGGGTGGCCGCGGACGGGGCGCCCCGCCGCCCGCAGGAGTCTCGCACGTCGACGGCGCTGTCGACTCCGAGGACGGATGGGGCTGTCCACGGACGGGGCCCGCACGGCGCAGCGCATGCAGGGTGGCACGTCCACGACTCACGGAGGAGCGCGTTGATACGATCCGCTTTCCGCCGCCGCACGCTGACGGGGCTTCCAATCATGGTGACGTGTGCGCTGTACGGCTTGCCGGGCGTCAGCGCAATTGAGGACCAATCCGCGATGGACATTCCC
>JBQTIE010000213.1:0-3813 GCA_052389315.1 Acidobacteriota bacterium | reverse complement strand
AGATGCTGCAGACGCGCCTGGTCACGCCTCGCGCGGTCAACCCCCAGGTCCCCGAGCGAGCGTCCGATGCGATCGTGAGGGCCCTTTCGCCAGACACGTCACCGCGGCCAGCCGGCGCTGCGGCGTTCGCACGCGAACTCGCGCCGTAGGGCATATGGCCAGGCCAGCGTGCCGCCGGACGATGTAGGCAGGGACCGCGACGTGGAAGCTCGTCACCTCGACCCTCGCCAGGTCGAGCAACTCCACCGGTTGGCCAACGCCGCTCGATGGGGGTTGGCGACCGAGGCCTTCCACGCCGCGCTCGAAGCGGCCGTCCATCGCGGGGTGGCGGCGACCGGCGCCGATCGCGGAACGATCGAACGGTATGCCGGGTCGCTGCACCTCGCCGATCTCGCGCTGGCCTGTGCCTGCGCCGAAGGTCTCGATGCGGCGTGGGAAGAGTTCATCCGACGTTTCCGCCCCGTGCTCTACCGGGCGGCCGACGCGATCGACCCCACCGGCCGTGCGCGCGAGGCGGCGGATTCGCTGTATGCCGACCTGTTCGGCTTTGCCGACCGGGACGGCCAGCGCCGATCGCTGTTTCGGTACTATCACGGCCGCAGCAGCCTCGCGACCTGGCTTCGCGCCGTGCTGGCGCAGCGCCATGTGGATGGGATTCGCGCTGCCCGCAAGTTCGAGCCGCTCCCGGAGGGCGAGGATCGTCGAATGGCGGCGGCGCCGGCCTCGACGCCCGACCCGCATTGGCCTCGACTCTTCGAGCTCATGCGCCGTGCCGTCCGAGACGCCGTGTCTCGCCTCGATCCCCGCGACCGTCTCAGGCTCACCAGCTACTATGCGCAGGATCTCACGCTCGCCCAGATCGGCAAGTGCGTGGGCGAGCACGAGGCCACGGTGTCGCGCCACCTCGCGAGGGCGCGCCGCTTCCTGCGTGAGCAGGTCGAACGCACGCTCCAGGAGGAGGCAGGCCTGAGCAGGACGGAGATCGACGACTGCCTGGCCACGTTCGTCCGGGATCCCGGTCGCCTGGATGTGCGCGATTTGCTCGAGGAGCCGTGGACGCGCAAGGCGGCCCGTGCGAATCGTTCCAAGTAAGGAGCCCGTGGTGTCTACCGACCGCAATCGTGACCACGTGACCGAGGCGCTGCTGCGACAGAGCCTCGACCGATCGACGCCGGCGGCAGGGCAAGGCCCCTGCGTCGACGGCGAAACCCTTGCCGCCTGGTTCGAGGGCGGACTCGACCGTCCCGCCGCCGGGCAAGTCGAGCTTCACGTGGCCGACTGCGCTCGCTGCCAGGCGATGCTCGCCACCTTCATTCGGTCGGACGTTGACGAAGCGGCTGGCGAGCCCGCCCGGCACTGGCACTGGCACTGGCGTTGGCTGGTTCCCCTCACCTCGGCGGCGGCCGCGGTCCTGATCTGGATGGTGGTTCCCGAATCTGGCGCGCCCACGCGGCCGGCCCTCGCCCCGGAAGGCGTGGTAGCCAGGACCGACTCGCCGGCCGAGAGTCCGGCGAGCATCGCCCCCAAGCTGGAGTCCCCAGCTTCACCTCCGGCGCCGGCTCCAGAGGCGAGAGTCGCGCCCGCACGGACTTCGGCTCCCCAGGGTGAGGCCGTCGCGAACCGTCAGCCACAGCCACGCCAAGAGGCCGAGTCTCGACTCGTCGACGCGAGCCCCACGCAGCGCGGGCGCGACGCGCTCGGCCGGGCCGAGCCTGCGGAGGAGAAGGCGACAACCGCGGCGGCGAGAGTGGCAGCTGCCGTCGCGGCGCCCTCTCCCCTGGTCATCATGTCTCCGGAGGGTGACCGCTGGCGCCTCGTCGACGGAAGACGTGTGGAGTTCAGCCCGGCCGCACGCGGCGAGCGATGGGAAGTTGCCGAGCTGCCGTCGCCCGTTGTGCTGTCCGCAGGGTCCTCGCCCGGCAACGGCGTGTGCTGGGTCGTCGGTACCGCCGGTGCGGTCTTTCTGACGACCGACGGGCGGCGGTTCAGCCGCGTGCCGTTCATCGAGCCGGTCGATCTCGTGCACGTCGTGGCGCAGGATGGCCGGCGAGCCTCGGTCCAGACGGCAGACGGGCGCAGGTTCTCGACCCTTGACGGCGGCGCGACTTGGGGGCAGTAGACCCTCGCCTCTGCAAGAACCATCCACGGCTCCGTTCAAAGGGAAACAGGCCCTCGGCTCCCTCGCCGAGGCCCAGGACTGGAGTCACTCATGCGGATCCTTACGTGCGTAGCGATGTTGGCCCTCGTGCTGGCGGGCCCGCGGCTGGTGGGCAATTCCGAATCCGACCTTCAGGCGTCGCCGCCCGCCGTTTCCGGCCAGCTTCAATCGACGCTGGACGACCAAGCCGAACTGGCCCTCACGGTTTACAAACTCGGACCTCGCGTTGGTTCGCGACGTTCGTTCGATTCAGCTCCCGCGCGGCGCGATCGACCTGCGATTCATGGACATCGCCGCCACCGTCAACCCGGCGACCGTGCACTTTCGCTCCCTGACCGAGCCAAGCCGACTGAGCGTCGTCGAGCAGAACTACGAATACGACCTGCTCGAGCCGGACAAGCTGCTTCGCAAGTACGTGGGGCGGGACGTCACGCTCGTGCGCCGACGCCTGGATACGAGTGGCCCCGTCGAAGAGGCGGTCACCGCCCGCCTCCTGAGCTTCAATACCGCTCCCGTCTGGCAGATTGGCGGCGACATCGTCACCGGGCTTCATGCCGACCACATCCGCTTCCCTGAGCTCCCTGGAAACCTGCATGCGCGTCCGACCTTGATTTGGTCGCTCGAAAACGAGGGCGGTGCTCGACACCGCGTGGAGGCGTCGTACCTGGCGACGAAGCTGGCGTGGAACGCCGACTACGTGCTCACCGTCTCGCGCGATGACAAGAGCGCAGACGTCGATGGCTGGGTGACGCTGACCAATGGCAGCGGCACGGAGTTCCGCAATGCCAAGCTGCAACTGGTGGCCGGTGAGCTCAACCGCGTTCGCCAGGCCTTCGGTCGTTCGGAGGATCGGGCTGTCGCCGAAGCGGTCGCCGCCCGCGCGCCGGCGGAAATGGTGCAGGAAGCGTTCTCGGAGTATCACCTGTACACGCTGGATCGCCAGACGACGGTCGCCAACAACGAGACCAAGCAGTTAAGCATGCTCGGGGCGAGCGGCGTCCCTGTGCACAAGCGCTATGTGGTGGACGGACAGTCCTTCTACTATCGCAATCAGCAGAGCCCGGGATCGCCGCTCAAGGACGTCGTGAAGGTCTTTTATCAGGTCAAGAACGAATCCCGCGGCGGCCTGGGTCTGCCGATGCCCGCCGGAGTGGTCCGAGTGTATCAATCCGATTCCAAGGGCGGCACGCACTTTGTCGGCGAGGATCGCATCACGCACACCCCGACCGACGAGACGCTCAATCTCCGGATCGGCAACGCCTTCGACGTCGTCGCCGAACGCCGGCAGACCGACTTCGAGAAGATTGCCTCGAACGTGTACGAAGTGGAGTTCGAGGTCGTACTGCGCAACCACAAGACGACGCCCATCCGGGTTGAAGTCAACGAGCCGATTGGCGGTACGTGGCGCATCATCCGCTCGTCCCACGAATGGAGGAAGACCGACGCCTGGGCCGCGCAATTCGACGTGCCCGTCGCTGCGAGCGGAAGCGCCACGGTCAGCTACCGCGTCCGTGTCACCTACTAGACAGCTCCGAAAGCCAAAGTCGATCCGAATGAGACAAGTTTTCGCGAATGGCCGCAGGAGATGGCCGGCCCGCGGAGCGGGGCCAAGACGACAACGAGGGCACCAGCGAGGCTGCTCGTCGGTTTGAGGC
>JBQTIE010000212.1:0-2042 GCA_052389315.1 Acidobacteriota bacterium | reverse complement strand
CCCATGGTGGATGACGTGGGGCCACCTGGTTCCCCTCGTCCTCTTCGGGCTCCTCGCGCTCATCGCGTGGCGCCTCGCGTGGCGCACGTGGATGGTGGCCGTCTCGGGCGCTCTTGCACTCTGGGGGCTGGCCGGGTTCCTCATCATGAATCTCGTGCTCGTCGTCCACCAGCCGCTTCCGCCACCGACGCCAAAATTCCTGCCTGACGGATCCGGGCGCGTGCTCGACATGGGCGCCGGCTCCGGGCGCGCAACGCTGATGGTCTTGCAGACCAGACCGAAGACTACCGTCGTTGCCCTTGACATCTACAGTGGCTATTGGGGGATCGGCGACAACACGCCGGAGCGCCTGAAGCGCAACGCGGCCGCCGCCGATGCCGCGAGCCGGGTGGAGGTCCAGGTGGCCGACATGCGCGAACTGCCGTTTCCCGACGCATCGTTCGACGCCGCCGTCAGCAGCTTTGCAATCGACCACCTTCGCCGCGACGACGTGCAACGCGCCCTCCGCGAAGCTGCGCGGGTGCTCAAGCCCGGTGGCCAGATCTTGATCATGAACCTCAACGTCGACGGCTGGATTCGCGTGGCGCTGCCCACGCTGCCCGGGCACGGCTACTTCGGGAGGGAGCAGGATACGAACCGGTGGCGCAGGGCGCTCGCCGAGGCCGGCTTCGATGTGGTCGAGCAGGGGACGCAGCCGGGGACGAACTATTTCCTGGGGCAGAAGAAAGCTGCGAGCGCCGGGCGCTAGGGCGTTTTCACGGTATGCGCCGGCACGCCGGCCGCAGAAGCAGCCTTGGGGAACCTTCGCGATTATGAAGGATCCGGACGGCAATCAGTTCGCTTTTTGGTGCTAGGATCGCCTGATATGGTGGATAAAGGCCCTGGGCCGCTCGCCCTGGTGCCGGGCGCTCGGTAAACGGAATTCCCGTTATGCGACAGCCCCCTCCGAGCGACCTGCAGCAGCATCAGCCTCATGCGGGACCTAACCGGAATCCCGGAGCGCGATGATCGCCACGTGACCGCGAGATGTGGGGTCATCGACTTCCCAATGCTCGATGTGAAACCCTGCTTCCGCTAACAGACCCCGGGCCTGGGCGGGCTGATGGCCGCTGTAGAAGAACCGCACACCCCACATCTCGGAGGTGAATCCCGCCTCGTCCGAGCCACCAATCGACAGGAGCAATCGGCCTTTCGGACGCAGCCAGTGGCGAAAGCGACTGAACAGCGGGGCGTGGTCCTCTCGTGGCAGATGAAACACCGAGTCCCAGGCGACGATGGCGTCGAACTGGCCGTCCACCCGGAGAGTCCGCATGTCGCCCTGGAGGAATGTGGCGCCGGGAACCGCCCGTCGCGCATAGGCCAGCAGCCGCGCGGAGACATCGACGCCAGTGAGGTCGAAGCCCAAGGTGCTGAGGACGCGCCCGATTGGCTCGCCGCCGCCACAACCGAGGTCGAGAATCCGTGCCTTGGGTGGGAGAGGCGCCACCAGGCGCTCGATGAGCGCGCGCTCCTTGAATGAATCGCCAGTACGAGCGCGCTGCCAGGCCTCGGCGATTCGATCGTAGCCCTCGCCCACGGAATCAGCTTCGGGTGCGGTATTCATCGCATGAAGACCGCCGAGACATGGGCGCGGTCGCCCGGCGCAAGCCTTCCTGCCGTCCGATCGGCTCTCGGTACCTCAGCACCTTGCGAATACGGTTCGTGTCGACGGAAACCGCCACAATTCGACCACCGGCACTTCTCGTGTGGGCGATTTGGGGGCTCATGAGCGGATCTGACGTTTGCGATTAGGCAGCACCGCGTCAAATCGCTAATGTTTCTTCGCGTTCCGCTTTTATCTCGCCTGCGGGAACCTCCAATCGCGCGGTTTTGCTGGCGATTTTCGCCAATACACCCGCCCGCGTCACGAAGACTCGCGCCGCCAACGGACCGCTTCCAAGGCGTTCCGCGTGTCACACCAATCCCGGCAGCAGTCGCATCGCGGGAGCCACGCGAATGTCGTCGGGCGTGACGTAGTCCTTCGTGCCGGTCGCGGAAATTTG
>JBQTIE010000211.1:0-11022 GCA_052389315.1 Acidobacteriota bacterium | reverse complement strand
GGGCGTGATCCTGCAAGGCGATTTCGCGGCCACGGTCAACGCCACGCTCGAGATCGGCGCGCTCGAAGAGACGATTACCGTGGCGGGCGCGTCGCCGGTGGTCGATCTGCAGAGTACACAGAACCAGTTCGTCATCGCCCGGGAGATGCTCGAGACGCTTCCGGCCACGCGATCGATGCAGGGCGCGGCCAGCCTCGTGCCCGGCGTCAGCTTCTACAGCCAGGGCTTCGTGAGCACGATGTCGGTGCACGGGTCGGCCTCTGCCGATCAGCGCATCTATTTCGACGGCATGCGCATCGGCCAGAACCTCACCGGCACCGGCAGCCAGGCCAACGGCACCGGCGTCAACGATCTGGGCCAGGCGGAGCTGGTGATCGACGCCGGCGGACAGTCCGCGGAAACGGCGCTCGGCGGCGTGCGGATGGACTCGATCCCCAAGGAGGGCGGCAACCGCTTCTCGGGCTCGTACCGCTATTTCTTCTCCAACGGCTCGCTCCAGAACGACAACGTCCCCGATCACCTGCGCGAATTCATCCGGGCCGGCGACGAGCTGCGGACCTTGTGGAACAGCAACATCGCGTTCGGCGGCCCGATCGCCCGCGACCGCCTCTGGTTCTTCACGACGTTCCGCCTGGCGGCGAGCGATTCCTACGTGGCGACGATGGTGGGCCCGGACGGCCGCGAGCTCCGCCTGGCCGACGGCGGGCGAGTCAACCGCGATTCGCGCACGGCGCCCAACGGCGTGCTGCGTCTCACCGCGCAGCTCACGCGTCGCGACAAGCTGCGCGTGGCCTACTACAACCAGACCGGGCGCACGCAGCGCTTCGACGTGGGCTGCACCGCCACGAGCGGCAACCGCGTGTCGTGTGTGTCGCCGGAAGCGGCCTACGCGCTCCCGACCCCAGTGCAGCAATCGGCCGACCTCAAGTGGACGTCGGTGATGAGCGACCGTCTTCTCGTCGAGGTCGGCGCGTCGGCAGGGGTCGCCAGCTATCGCTTCGAGTTTCAGCCCGAGAACGGCCCCAACGACCTCCCGCGCATCGACTCGGCCACCGGCTGGCGGACGGCGGCATCGGCCGTCGCGTCGCAGGATTACCTCAGCACGGTGTGGAACGTCATCCCGAAGGTCTCCTACGTGACCGGCTCGCACGCCTTCAAGGCCGGAATGAATCTCGAGTGGGGCGAGGCGCGCAACCGCATCGACAATCGCCGCGCGATCAGCGCGCTGACCTACAACAGTCTGCGCCCCGCCGGCGCGCAGGCCACCAGCGTGAGCGTGCGCAACACCCCGGTGCTTCGGCTCGACGAGTTGAACGCCGACAGCGGCGTGTTCGTGCAGGATCGCTGGACGCTGGACCGCGTGTCGCTGTTTGGCGGATTCCGCTACGACTGGTTCAATGCCGGCTGGCCCGACGAGTACGCACCCGCCAACCCGTTCGTGCCCGAGCGGCACGTGCCAGCCGCCGACTGTCAGCCATGCTGGCGCGACTGGTCGATTCGCGCCGGCGCTTCGTTCGACCTCTTCGGCACGGGCCGGACGGCGCTGAAAGCCTCGGTGGGCAAGTTCCTCGCGGCACAGGCGCTCGGCCTGACGCAATCGCTCAATCCCCTCGGCGCACAGACCGATACGCGCGTCTGGACCGACCTCGATCGCAACGGCACCGTCGTCGACGCCGCCGGCAACCTCCAGTTCGCCGAGATCGGAGCGCCGCGCAACGCGAGGTTCGGGACGCCGGCGGGCACGACAAAGATCGACCCGAGCTTGAAGCGCGGCAACAACTGGGAAGAGACCATTTCGGTGCAGCACGAACTGTTCCCGCGCGTGTCGGTGTCCGCCGGCTACTACCGGCGACAGTTCTACAACATCACCACCGTGCGCAATTTCGCCCTCGACCCGAACACCGACTTCACGTCGTTCACGGTGACGGCCCCCGGTCACCCGAGCCTGCCCGGAGGCGGCGGGGAGCGCATCACGCTGTACAACCTGAACCCGAACCGGCAGGGCGCCGACGACTCCATCACCATCAACTCACCGGGTCGATCGCGCGTCTACAACGGCTTCGAGGCGACCGTGAACGCGCGATTCACCGGCGGCTTCCTTTTCGGAAGCGTCACCACCGAGCGTGAGGCCATCGACACGTGTGCCGACGTCAGCAACCCGAACAGCCTGCGCTTCTGCAGGCGGGTGCCGCCGTTCCGGACGCTGTACAAGGCATCGGCCTCCTACATGCTGCCGTTCGATTTCCAGCTGTCAGGGTCGTTCCAGGCGCGGCCCGGCATCCCGCTCGGGTCCGAGTGGACCGTCGACACCGCCACGTCGGTCGCAAGCGGCGGCGTCCCGCTGACGGGCGGCGTCAGCAGCATCCTCGTGCAGCTGATCAGTCCGGACGAGGTGTTCTACGACTACGTCTACACTAACGACTTCAACGTGTCGCGCATCTTCCGCGTGGCCGACCGGCGCGTGCGGGTCTTCGCGGAGATCTTCAACGTGCTGAATCGATCGACGATCTTCACGCGCAACGAGACGATGGGGCCGCAGTGGTACAACCCGCTGGCGCTCGTCGCCAGCCGGCGGTTTCAGTTCGGCGCCCAGGTGGACTGGTAGCGACTAGGTAGACTGGTAGCGACTATCGGGTTTATTGCGGCCGTTTGGCCGCCGCGCGTGCCTCGTCTCGCCTACGCTCGCCGCGCAGGATGTTTTCGAGCGCGTAGTTGCCCTCGTGGCACGCGTACTCGTAGATCCGCTCGCCGCTGGCACGGAACGGCACCTCGCCGGTCCACGGACGCGTGTAGGTGGCCGGATCGTCGACGGTGAAGCGCATCACCATCGTCTCGGCATCCACGCGCCTGAACCGCTCGACGACGTGGAGGTGCTCGGCCGACTGGCCGCGGACCATCTGCTGCGGCGCGAAGTTCGTCGTGTCGACCACCAGCGTGTCGCCCTCCCACCACCCGATGGAATCACCCATCCAGAAGCGGACGCCGGCCGGCGGGTGCTCGGCCCTCGACATCGCTCGGGCCGACGCTGAGCCTGTCGAAGCGTCGCCCTTCATCCGGACGATGCGGACGTCGTGGACCATTTCCAGGACGATCATCACGTGATCGGGCGTCTGCACGATCTGGATGTTGTTGTTGTAGAAGTAATTCGGCAGGAGCGGCGTGGTCGTGCCGAACGACAGCAGACAGCGCTCGGCCTGCGGGCGATATTCGGGGTGGTCGAATTCCCGCCCTTTTCTGGCCGCCGCCCGCGCCATCGCCCGTGCGCGCGCCTCGGCGGTCAGCGGCGGAAGGCGGCCGTCGGCCGGATCGATGATGAGCGACGTCCGATACGTGCCGTCGACGCGTGCGACGACCCGGCCGGAATCGATGTAGAAGTTGTTGTAGCCGCCAACGCCGGTCTCGCCGGTCCGGACAGACACGAGGCCGCCGACCGGCGGCGCGCCGCGATTGGGATCGCTCGGCTGCGCCAGCCGGTCGACGCGATCGGCGACGCCCCGTTCGAGCCGCCTGGCCTCGGCCTCGCTCATCACGAGGCCCTTCGCCGACTCGGGTCGTTCAATCGGCGTGATGGTCGCGTAGTCCCAGGTGCCCTGCAGGTCGGGCTTCCCGTCCGGCATCCGTGGGATTCCCTGCCGCGCCGATGCCGTGATGCCGCACACAACGCCGACGACCACCGTCGCCACCGCGAGTCGCGTTCTCATGCGGACCCTCCTGTCGGACGTGGGCTGGGGACGGGCCCATGCTGCCACCGCCAGGGTCTCGAGTCAATCTCGGGCCTCGCCGGGATCGCGAACTCTTCTGTCGCAACGGTGATCGCATGATGGCCGTCCCCGTCTCCCCGGGTGAGACGTTCGATGCCGGACGGCTGCACGAATTGTGGCGCGGGCCCTATTCTGATGGAATGAGCCGTTCGTGCGGCGCGCCAGGGCTGACCTCGTCCAACTATGACGTGACCCCGGATGGCCAGCCCCACCGCCACGCCTTGCCGCCCACCCGGCAGGCCGTGGTGAAACAGCGCACGGCTGGCGACGGAAAGTTCGGCGCTGGGCCGCCGGGGTGTCGGCCACGATGAAGAGGAGGCTCGCATGCGGCTGGCGGTCGGCGTTCTCGGCGCAGGTCTGCTGCTGGTTTCCGTGACGGCGCAGCGCGCCGCGAGCGACGGTGAATGGCGTTACTACGGAGGCACGCCGGGCAGCGCGAAGTACTCGCCCCTCGATCAGATCACGCGCGCCAACGCCGGCAGCCTGCGACTCGCGTGGCGATGGTCCTCACCCGACAACGCGATTGCGGCCGCGGATGACGCGATCACGCCGGGCGCCTACGAGGACACGCCGCTCATGGCCAACGGTGTCCTCTACACGATCACGGGGCTGGGCGTGCTTGCCGCCATCGACGCCGGGACCGGCGCAACCATCTGGCAGTACGACCCCGAGAGCTACAAGGCCGGCCGTCCCGCCAACCTCGGCTTCGTGCATCGCGGCATCGCGTTCTGGAGCGCCGGCACGATCGACCGGCTGTTCGCGGCCACTCACGACGCGTACCTGGTCGCGCTCGACGCACGCACCGGCACGCCGGATGCGGCATTCGGCGGGAACGGCCGCGTGGATCTCATCGAAGGCCTGCCCTACGCGGCGCGCGTCCGCAACTACACCGTCAGCTCCGCGCCCGTCGTCGCGCGCAACGTCATCGTCGTCGGGTCGAGCATCGCCGACGGCCCGCAGAACAAGGAGGCGCCCCGCGGAGATGTCAGTGGGTTCGACGTCCGGAGCGGCAAGCGCCTCTGGACGTTTCGCTCCGTGCCGCAGCGCGGCGAGGTCGGCCACGAGACCTGGCTGGAAAACTCGGCCGAATACACCGGCAACACCAACGTGTGGTCGCTCATGAGCGTAGACGACGAGCTCGGCTACGTGTATCTGCCGTTCAGCACGCCCACCAACGATTACTACGGCGGGCACCGGCCCGGCGACAACCTGTTTGCCGAGAGCCTCGTCTGCCTGGACGCGACGACCGGCCGGCGCGTCTGGCACTTCCAGGGCGTCCATCACGGCCTGTGGGATTACGACTTCCCGGCCGCGCCGACGCTCGTGAACATCATCGTCAACGGCCGCCGTATCGCGGCGGTGGCGCAGGTCAGCAAGCAGGGCTTCGTGTATGTGTTCGATCGGCGGACCGGCGTGCCGGTCTGGCCCATCGAAGAGCGCGCCGTGCCGCAGTCCAAGGTCCCGCGCGAACGAACGTCGCCGACCCAACCGTTTCCCACCCGGCCGCCGCCGTTCGAGCGCCAGGGGTTCACCGATGCAGATGTCATCGACTTCACGCCGGAACTCAAGTCCCGGGCCCTGGCCATCGTGGAGCAATACGATCGCGGGCCGCTGTTCACGCCGCCGTCCGAGCGCGGCACCATCCAGCTGCCCGGCAACGCCGGCGGAGCCAACTGGAGCGGCGCGGCGTTCGATCCCGACACCGCCATGTTGTTCGTGCCGTCGGTGACGAATCCCTTTCTCGTGCAGCTCATCAGACCCGACGCGGCGCGAAGCAACCTCGCATTTCGGCGTGGCCCGGCCGCGCTGCCGACGCTCGACGGCCTGCCCCTCGTCAAGCCACCCTACAGCCGCGTGACGGCGTACGATCTGACGCGCGGCGACATTGCGTGGCAGGTCCCGCTGGGCGAGGGTCCTCGCGACCATCCGCTGCTTGCCGCGCTCACGCTCCCGCCCCTGGGCGGCGGGCGAGGGTGGGTGCTCGCCACGCGCTCGCTGCTGTTCGTCGGACATCGCGGCGGTCGCACCGGGCGTGCCGACGCGACAGTGCACCCGCCGTCGCTGCTGGTCCTCGACAAGGCCACGGGGCGGATTATCGCCAGGCACGAGCTCTCCCTGGGGCCCTCCGCCCCCCTGACGTACATCCATCAGCGCAAGCAATACGTGGCGATGGCAACGGGGGGAGGGGCGAGAGCCGAGATCGTTGCCTATGCCCTCCCTTAGTACTGCCTCCGCCTCGGACCGGCGAGCATGTTCGGGTGTGGCGTCGATTGTGCCGGCGCTTGACGCGTGTCACGGCATACCGTAGGCTGACCTCGTCCCCGGACGGTCTCGCCGAGAGAGGGAGTCGACCATGGGCCTTGCAACGTGTTCGCACGCGGTGTGGTGTGCGGTGATCGTGGCCGGCGTGTCGTTCGCTCCCCGTCCGGCGGGCGCCGACGAGGCGCCGACGTTCGCCAGGGACATCGCGCCGATCGTGTTCGCCAAATGCTCGGCGTGTCATCGGCCCGGCGCCATGGCGCCGATGTCGCTGATGACCTACGAGGACGCGCGGCCGTGGGCACGCGCGATCAAGATCAAAGTCACCCGCCGCGAAATGCCGCCATGGGGCGCCGACCCCGCGATCGGGAGGTTCCGCAACGACCCGAGCCTCACCGACGCCGAAATCGCGACCATCGCGCGATGGGCCGACAGCGGCGCGCCGGAAGGTGACCGAAGCGATCTGCCGACGCCCCCTGTCTTCGCGGACGGGTGGTCGATCGGGCAGCCCGACCTGGTCTTCAGAATGGTGCACCCCTTCAAGGTGCCGGCCGACGGCGTGGTGCCCTACAGCTACATCACCATTCCGACCAATCTCGACCGGGACATCTGGATCAAGGCCGTCGAGCTGAAGCCCAGCGATCGGCGTGTCGTGCACCACATCATCAGCGATCTCGTCGAAGGCAACGGCCAGCCCACCGATCCGACGCCGAAGCTCACGCGCGATCGCACGCGCAAGGAAGTCCCCTCAGGCCTCGGCGCGGGCCTCGTGCCGGGACGGCTCTACGAAGCGTTCGACGAGGGCGTGGTGCGGCGCATACCGGCCGGCGCCGAGATCGTGCTGCAGATGCACTACACCACCATCGGCGTGCCGGTCACGGACCAGACCGAAATCGGCGTCGTCCTTGCCGAACCGCCGGCGCCCGGCCAGAAACGCAGGCTCGTCGCCGGCGGACAGATGCCCAACACCACGTTCGTCATTCCGCCCGGGCATCCCAGCTATGAGGTGTCGGCGCAGAAGGTGATCGACAGGGATACCTACCTCGACAGCCTCTACCCGCACATGCACCTGCGCGGCAAGGACGTCAAATACACGCTGACGCTGCCCGACGGCCGCGAAGAAACCCTGCTGAGCGTGCCACGGTACGACTTCAACTGGCAGACGCGCTACCAGCTCGCCGCGCCGAAGTTCATGCCGAAGGGCTCCATCCTGAAAGTGATCGCGCACTTCGACAACTCGGCGTCGAACACGTTCAACCCCGATCCCGCCCAGACGGTTCGCTGGGGCGACCAGAGCTGGGAGGAGATGCTGATCGGGTATTACGGCACGGTGGACATGCCACCGCCGACCACCACCTCTGGTCAGCGGTAAGCGCGATCCGATGTGCAGCCCCGCGGGCCTGCTGCGGTCGCACCTCGCACCGCATCACGTTTCCCACGTCTGGTAGCTCGAGTGGACCGGCATCGCGACTCACCGAAGCGTCGGAGCAAGGCCGGTGTTTCGGCACTGGCGCTGGTCGTCCTGGCGGCGTCCCTCAACGCCCAGCGCAGCGCTCCGCCCGGCGTCGCACGTGATCCGGCCGTCGGCGCCTGGCGCGGCACGATGCGCGTCGGCGCCGAGACCCCGACGCCGCTCGTCCTCTCCATCGTCAGGCGCGGCGACGGCTACGACGGCGCCATCAATCTCGGCGGCGCCAACGAGATTCCCGTGCGCCGCGTGACCGTCGCGGCCAGCGACGTCAGGATCGAGGCTGGCGCGGGTTCCAAGCTGGGCGAGATTGTCATCGCGCTCAATCTCACGCTCCAGGGCGACACGCTCGGCGGCGGCGGCACCCTGTCCGTCGGCCCGCTCCCGGTGGCGGTCACCATCGCGCTCCAGCGGCAGATGCGCGCCGACGTGCTGCAGCCCGTCGTCCAGCAGCGGGCCTCGTACTTTGTCGGGCGCTGGAGCTTCGAGTACATCGGCGGCGTGTTTCCGCCGCTCAGCCCGGGGTCGCGGACGGGAACGGCGACGTTCACCAGCACGGGTGCCGATGCCGTCGATGGCACGATCGACGGCGCGATCGACGACAGGCCCTACCGCGAACGATGGTCGATGACGTTCGATCCGGCGACGCAAATGCTGGCCGTGGTCGAGCGCCGCGCCGGCGGCCTCGAGCTGCTGAGCGTCGCCAGCTGGCAGACGCCCCTGGCCATCCGCTTCACGACCGCGCCGGTGCGCGAGGGGGGACAGAGCTATCAGCTGCGCCGCCTGCTGCGCGTGATCTCGAGCTCCTCCTTCACCATGACCGAGGAATTCTCCGTCGACGGAGGACCGTTCCGCCGTCTCGGACAGGCGACCTTCGAGAAAGACAGGGAGTAGGCCGACCCCGTCGATGCCGCTGACGGTGACCCGTTCGAAGGCGGGCATCGACGAGCGGTGACGTGTGGACCGCCAATGCCGTCCCGTGTAACCGGCATCGGCCCTTCGCGTAGTACACCGCGAGGCACGATGTTTCGTGCCCCGGACAGGATGAGGCCCCATGAACAGACTGATGCTCGCGGTCGCGGCTGTGGCGGTGGCGGGAACGATGGCCCTGGCCCAGGGTCAGACCATCTCGGGAACCTTGATCGACAACGCGTGCTTCAACCCGAAGATGACGAAGGCGGAGCTGGCCGCGCATTCGAAAGACTGTGCGTTGATGGACGGGTGTTTCGATAGCGGCTACGCCGTGGTGACCGCTGACGGCCACGCGTACAAGCTCGACGCCAAGGGCAACACGGAGATCATCGCCAAGCTGAAGGCCTCGAACAAGGCCAGCGATCTCAGGGTCACGGTGACGGGCGCCGTCAAGGACGGGACGATCGCCGTGTCGTCGATCGCGCTCGACCAGTAGCCCGGCTGGTCACGCCAGCGCGACCGAGGAGTCGCGAAGCGAGCCTCTGGCTACGAGCTCACCGTCGTTCCCAATCTCAGAAGGCGGAGGCGGCGGAAGGCTCCGTCGTTGCCATCGTCTGGCCGCGAGCGTTCGTCGTCTCGCGGGCGGTGTGATCGTGGACGAGTTGCTCGGCATCGACCGCACGCTCGGCCGCTTTGGGGCGGCGACGCCTTTCTGCCGTGAGTTCCTCTTGGGATCGGCACTCTCGAACTGGATGAAAGCAGGGAGCCAAGACGACCAGCATCAGCTTCCACCACGTTGGGACGAAGTACGCGGCCAGAAACGCTCGAGTGCGCCGCCGATGTTCGTGGCGAACATGTCGGTAGCCCAGCCGTTCGGGTGGCCATCACCGGGCACTCTTAAATCGGGTGTCCCGGGTATCGCGGTATCGACGAACGCGATGCCCTCCGCCTCAAAGAATGCGCGGTAGTGTTCCCGTGCCCCGTCTCCCTGGGTGTCGAGAATGGCTACGAGTAGCCGCACGCCTCGGCTGGCGCAGAGCCGCCGCATCTCGCGCAGCAGTTCCTCGGTGACCTGGCGTTTCTGGGCGTTGGGTGCCCTGCTACGCCACTGGACCAAGAAGTCGTCGAGAACTCCGAACGTCCGCAACTCAGTGCGGTATGGAAGCGCCACGTACCGCCGCGGCGAGTACCGCACGAGGCGTCCGCGGTCCAACCTGCAGAATGGCACGTCGAGGTGACCACGCGCGGTAAGCCGCGCGAGGACTCTCAACCATGACTCTGTTGCGACGTTCCGCTCTTCGTGAAGCTCCAGAAACCCGTAAACGACGACCGAAGGGGGGTGTGGACCATCGAGCACACGTTCCAGGGACAGCAGGGCCTGATAGGTACTGTAGCCCGCCGCGGCGTAGTTTTCGAATTTCAGGGAGGGAAATCTCTGCTGAAGCTTCCAAGGATAGGTTTCCTCGTCCGAGAGCGCCCAGCCCTGAGTGAACGAACAGCCGATCATAGCAACGGTCTCACGACCTTGCACATCGACTGGACCCGTTGCGCGGCGTCCATTCGACCAATTCGTGATTTGCACAGCTGGTGCGCCTGGCGAGTAGGGAGGCATGAGGTAGGAGCCCTGCTTGTTCCGCCAGCCTAGACCCGGATCGGGTTCGTGGGGCGACGGCCGGTTGGGTTCGCGCAAATAACGCCAGGATTTGTGGTTCACCGCCCTCAGGAGGATCTCAGAGGCCACAAAGCCTGCGGTTATGGCGAGTGCGACAGTGGCGGTACTGAGCAGGGCTCGGCGCCGAAGGCCCAGGGTGGTCCGGGTGGTGTCAGGAGAAGGCATAAGGGCGCTGCGCCGCTGGAGCGGTCACCATCCGTTGACATGTAGGAGTTTCTTCACCGGCGCTTGCCAAGAGGCGCTATCTCCTTGATCTAGTCACGGGTCAGACTATCACCCTTGGGGAACGTAGATACTCGGAGAAAGGCGTGCGTCGAATCCGATGCGGTGCCATCCCACGATCGCTAATTTGGTCGAGTTGGCGGGACAACACGTTCAAGATCGCGACCAACGGTCAGCTTCGTTATCGCGACCCACCTTGGTAGCGAGGTTCAAAAGGAAAAACACGATTGAGTGACTGGGCTCCCTAAGGAACTGACCTCCAAGAATTATCAGCCGGACCCCACCCGCGTCGTGAACCGAACCGGCAAGATCGACCAACTGGTCGGGTCCCGGAGTCGCGTGGCTGGGAGTCGACAAGCCGCCCTCGTCCATGACCATAGTGCACCTCGTAGCTGGGCGCGACACCTGTCGTGAAGCTCGAGGTTGCGGTCATGGTGATCTGGTCTGCCCGGGCCGCGCGCGCTGGCTCTGCGTTGACGACGGAGATGGCCATCACTCCTCGTCAACTTGCTGGCCAGTGGAACACCGAAAGCCCGGCAGGCCAGTCGAGGAACGGCAAGTGTTGCCGAGACGACGAGATACTCCGGTAGGCGTACAGCGTTGGCGCGATGACTTTCGCGCGTCGGCCTGAGCCGGCGCAGGACGAGGGCCGGGGCGCGAGAGCGGTCGGCTACAATGGATCGAGTCGGGGCGTAGCGCAGCCTGGTAGCGCACCTGCCTTGGGCGCA
>JBQTIE010000210.1:0-5580 GCA_052389315.1 Acidobacteriota bacterium | reverse complement strand
TCGCCGAACCGGTCAAGGCGCGGGGTCCACCGCTCGCCAAGCCAGGACGCGAAGCCCAGGCAGGCAAACCTCCCCGAGTTCCTCCACGCGGCACACACGGGCCAGGTCAGCCTCCAGGCTCCGGCGCTCCCCCTGAGGCCCAAACGCCTCGGCGCGGGCTCTCAGGATGTATCGGCCCTCCGAGGCCGGTCCTCCACCGTCGGCGAACGGGTCGCCATCCCGTTCCCGCGAATCGTCGCCCAGCCAGACCACCACGTAGGGGGCCTGCTGATGGGTCGGGTCGGTGAGAGGCTCGAGACTCAGGAACAGGAACGGCCGCCAGCGGGCATTGTTGCCTCCCCACGGGCGGTTCTGCGCACTTGCGCGCATCTCCTGGTCTGTGCACGAGCTCGCGCCGCATGTCAGATGGTTGGTCAAGAGGGTCAGGTCCACTGTCGAGGTTGACCACGGGCTGCGTGTGCCCTCGGGAGGGCCATCGGCCATCGGCGAGCGGCGCGACCCGTCGAGGACGGTGTTCCAGTCCTCGATTCGCGCCAGGTCGCGGATGGCCAGTTCGAGGGCGGCGTCGGCCGCGTTGAGCAGCCACTGGGCGTCGTCCTCGTTGGCCAACGACAGGCGGTCCCCAGCGGTCAGGAGGATTCCACCGAGTGCCATCGCCGAGCACAGGCCAATCGCCAACAGCGCGATCAGCAGTGCCATGCCTGATTCCGACCCGCGCAGGGTCATGACCTCCCCGCGCTCCATGAGGACTCGACGACGGCACTTCTCGGCGCCACCACGATACGGGTTTCGGTGTCTGGCACCCAGTGGCCAGGCTTGTGCGCCGTACCGGCCCGGCGGAACAGGAAGCCAGCCGGTCCCCGGAAGGACGCCGACGGCACCTCGACTCGGAGCGTGATCGCGGCGTATCGCACGCGATGCTCGGCATCCGACTCGAGTCGGACCTCGAAGTCCACGACGTGGTCCAACAGCGGCTGCTCCGTGCCGCGCGCTTCGCGGACCAGCCGCAGCCCGCCGGCGCCATCCGACCGCAGGCCGTAGGCGACGACTACCACCTCGGCCACCACGGCGCCGGCCTCGACGGTCACCGGCAACGGCGATCGCAGCCACAACTGGGCATCGCCCACCGAGCGGACCGAGACCATGGCTCCACCGGCCAGGTCCTGAAGGAGCGCTTCGGTGCCGCTGGCAAATCCGCAGGCGACTCCCACGGCCATACATTCCGCCGTTGGATCGAGCTCGAGCAACACGGTGCCGGCTTGCGCGCGAGCACGTAACACCGCCTGCGGCCCCAGGAAGGGCGCGCGGCGCGCGCGCAGCGCTCGTGACGGCAGCCCCGCGGTGCTTGAGTCGAGGTCGGCAAGGGCCTCGAGGGGCGGGAACAGCGTCGAGAAGTGTATCGCCGGGTCGCCGACCGAGGCTCCACCTCCGGCCTGGCGGATCTCCGCCGCGAGCCGTTCGAGGACCATCCGACTTCCGCCGGAGAGATCGCTCGCGTGGGTGATGCGTTCGAAGGCGTCCGCCAGCGGCACGGCGATCGCTGCCACGGCTCCGCAGACCGCCAGCAGCAGTGCCATCGCGACGAGGAGTTCCGCAAGAGTGAAGCCACGTCCGCTCATGGCTTCCTCGTCTTGATGGTCGACACGCAGGCCCACGGCGTCTTTGAGATCGCGTCGGTGGCCCGCCCCACGCACACGCGAAGCCACAACGTCTCGTCGTCACCTGCATCGACGCGGGAAACCGCCCAGCGCCGGCGAAATACCGCAGGGCGCTCGTCTCCGGCCGTCACGACCTGACCGTGGCGATCGACCAGATCGAAGCAGCAGGCCTCATCACGGCTCAGCGCTTCGTCTGGCGACCACTCAAGCTGGGGGGCGCTCACGCGGCCACCACCCGCGTCGTAGGTCCAGGGCGCGGCGCGCAATTCCTCCAGTCGGCTTTGTGCCAGGCTCAGCGCCGCGGCGCCGGATCGGACGGTGGTCGCCTGATTGATGGCGACGGCCATGAGGTGGCCGAGCCCGCCCAACACGGCCGCCACCAGCAACGAGGCCACCAGAAGCTCCGTGACCGTGAACCCGCCCGCCGCGTGAAGCCGCCTGTGCATGGCTCACCGTGGTGCAAGTCAGGGGCCCCCGGCAGATCTTGGGGCGGTCGGCAAAAACACGCGAGATTGCTCAGGCCGTGCTTGGCAAGAAAACCGGCGATGGCAGGAAGGACAACGGACCGGGTCGTCGCGGTGTGCAGCTTCTGCGTCAGTTCGATGCGCGCATGGCCGCCAACAAGGAGCGCACACGTGGCGCGTCAGCGTGGTCTGGCGCGAGATCGAGAAAGCGCTCGAACGACGCTCTGGCCTTGTCTCGCTGCTCGGCCCCGACGAGCGCGGTTCCGAGCGTGATCAGAAACCCTGGCTCTCCTGGCGCGAGGGCCACCGAGCGCTCCAGCGCTCTGGCGGCGTCCTGGTATCGCTCGAGGCGCAGCAAGGCCAGCCCAAGGTTGTAATGAGTGGCGTAGTCGTCTGGAAACAGGCGTACGGCGGCGCGGTATTCGTCCACGCTCTCCTGCCAGCGCTCCAAGTGACCGTAGGCCCGGGCCCGATTGAAACGGTAGCTCCAGCGCTCGGGCTCCAGCTTCACCGCTTCGTCGAGATGATGCAGGGCCTCCTCTGCCTGCCCCTGGCGCACCAGCACCTGCGCCAGGTTGCTATGGGCCTCAGCGTCTCGAGGCGAAGCCTCGACCGCAGACAGGTAGGCGGCTCGAGCGCTCTCCAGATTGCCCTGTGCGTAGGCCACGTTGCCCGCCCGTACCGCGTCCATGGCCGCGTACACAGGGTCGGGGGAACTCTCGGCGAGGGGTAATGACAAGGCCTCCCGGTTGGCCTGGGTTGGTACCGGAGCCGAGGTGTTCAACGCCGTGGGAGGCGACGAGTCCGACTGGCTTCCGTGCCACACGCCGAGGACCACCACCGCCATGCCCGCCGCGGCCGCTGCACCCCACGCCACGGCTGTACGCCGTGACGACACGGCGTCGGAGAGGGGTGGTGCCGGCGCGTCGGGAACCAACGTGCGGCACCTTGGACACCTCCGCCACTTGGCGCGAATCTTCTGCCCGCACGCTGGGCACAGGGCCGCCATCACCGTGTCACTTCACCATCCGCCACGACAAGATACGCACGCCTGCCTGCCCGACGCCGTTGTTGAAGTCTTCGGGGTCGCCGAACATCTGGATCTCTCCACCGGCAGCGAACACGAGATGCTGATCGACGACGAAGGGCGCGGTGGCTCGCCGGTTGGCCTGGGTAAAGACCTTTTGACTGTCGCCGGACGATCCGCCACCTTTCTTGCCCTTGCCCGAGGATTCCGTGGTGATGCTGCCGTCGCCGTTGGTGTCGTACGCAGGGCCGCCAATGAACGTGAACCCGTACAGGTTCGCGTTGAACGGCGTGCACGAAGTGGTCGGGTTGTAGGTGGTCGTCGAGAAGAACACGATGTCTCCCGCCACGGCCGGAAATGCGGTGACCTTCTCGTCGCCGCCGGCGGCCGCGGGCCAGTCTGTCTTTTCGAGGAGAACCCCCGCGGTCTTGGACGCGGTACTGCCGCCCGTCTCCAGGAGCACGAGCAGGCTGTAGGACTGGTTGACGCCGTTCGACGGCAGCAAGTCGCTGCCCGTTCCCACGAAGATGTACTGATTGGTGCCCCCGACGTTCACGGTCGCCATCGACGAGAACAAGGGATGGGCGGCGCCGGCGTCGTAGAGCTTGGTCCCCGTTGACACGACGACCGTTGAGCCGCTCATGGACAGATCGAATCGCCACACCCTGCCGTCGAGGTCGCCGATGTACGCTTTCGTGATGAAGCGCTGATCGGAGACGCCGGTGGCGATCGGGTCCATCTGCAAGGCGTTCTTGATCTTCGTGCAGTCGTTGGCGGCGCGGCAGTCATTGACGGTTTCCGCGGTGCCGTCGGCGCCCACGTCGCGGGGCGTGCCCAGGACGGCTCCCGTCGCCACGTCCAGGACGTACAGCGTGGTCCCCGACCGCGTGGCCGCCTTGCGATAGGTGTTCTGCGTCGTGTAGCGCAGGAAGCCCGAGCCGGTGATCATGATGTACGGACCGGTTTCGTTCTGGAACTGGCCGATGGCGGGGTCTGACCACGTCTCGCCCACCGTCTGCTCGGTGGCGGTGGCGTCGGACGCCGACAGTTCGCCGTAGGAGTCCAGGCTGTAGTCGAAGCTCGTGTTTCGCGGAAAGCTCCACTCCCACTCGATACGATCGGGCTTGGCGAAGTAGGTGAGCAGCGCCGCGCTGTCCGATGAGGTCTCGCTCACCGAGTCCCGAATGTCATCGAGGGTGACATCCAACGTGTTGTAGAAGGTCCCGCCGGGGCCCTGACCGAAGAACAGGTAGGTCCGCCACTTGCCCGCCACTTTCACGTCGGAGAGCTTGGGAGAGCTGTCCACGAAGTAGTTGAACGCGTCGAGCGGCTGTCCCGATCGGAGAGCCCGGAGCTTGGGCAGCAGGTTGAACGGGATGAACGCCCAGACCTCCAAGCCGCTGCGTGCATCCAGGGCGTGCAACATCCCGTCGCTGCCCCCGACGAAGATCAGGGCTCGCCGATCCTTGTTCGCATCGGCGAAGCCAGGATAGTCCGTGTCAGGCGGCGGATCGAGCGACGGGGGCGCCAGAAACGCTGGCGTCGATCCAACCACTGCTCCGAGGGGCATCCGGCGGATGTAGGTCACCAGGTCGGAGGGATCGGACACTCGCAAGTACTTGCTGAAGCTCGCGAGGTTGGCCGCGTCGAAAGGCACCAGCGTGGAGCTGCCCGGCAGGACAGTGAAGAGGTTTCGGGATCCTTCAGCCGGGGTCGAGCTGACCCAGAGACGTGAGCCATCCTGGACGAACTTGTAGCCGGTTGGCCTGGTCGCGTCGGCGACGGGTTTGTAGACGCGGAACGCACGAAGCCGCGCGTCGAAGCTCGGCAGCACGAATCCACTGGTGACCATCACGTTGGACCGCTGGGGGATCGGCGTGGAATCCTTGAAGATGTACGTCTCGCTGTCGGGGAGCGCCTCGGGCAGTCCCGAGGACCCGATCTTCGTGGCGCCGCGCAGGTTGACCGTGCCCACGATTGGGCTCGTCGTTTGATGCTCCTCGTAGGGGCCGAAGGGCAGCGCCGTCGTCGGCGCGGTATTGAACGTCGTCTGGGAGGCAAACGCGTGCTGCACGGCCGTGTTGACGCCCCTCACGGCTTCGGGCACCGGCGAACCTGCCGTGGTGGCCGCGACCATGGCTGCGGTGACCTCGAAGTACTGTCCGCCACTGTTGGCGGCAATCTTCTTGAGCGTCGCCACGTCACCGGCCGGCGGGAACAGCGCGATCACGTAGATGGGCACGCGGCGGCCGTTGACGCTCAGGAATGTCGACGCCTTGGCGGCCAGGTCCTGTGCGCCGATGGTGCCTTCTCCCCCCCCGGTCACCAGGACCACGATGGTGTTGCGGCAGCCGCCGGCGGCCGCGTCAGCGCTGATGAGCGACGCGGCGTGCGCGCGGGCGTCGTCCAGCAGCAGGCCCACCGGCGCGTC
>JBQTIE010000209.1:0-13351 GCA_052389315.1 Acidobacteriota bacterium | reverse complement strand
ACCGACCTGACGCAGGAGGCCTGCACCGCCGTCGCCCGTCCACTCGGGCTCGACCAGGGCAAAGAGCGCCTGGGCGTCTTCCCAGGCCGTCTCGTCGTGCAGGGCCTGCACGTGCTGCCAGCGCTCGCGGTCGAGTCGCTCGCTCGCGGCCCGCCAGCGATCGAGCCACAGCCGACCCTGGCGGCGACGTTCGGCGCCTGGCTCCACGCCTCAAGTGTGCCCCGCGGCCGCGGGTCCGCGCGTGTTCGGGGTGTCAGGCGGAGTGTATAGACAGATGCCATAATTCTAGATATCATCTAGAAATGGCGCTCAGCATCAAGGACCCGGAAGCCGATCGGCTGGCGCGTGAAGTCGCCGCCCGGACGGGCGAAACCCTGACCACCGCGATTGTCACCGCCCTGCGCGAGCGGCTGCGCCGCCTGCGGGCGCGGCCCCGGCGTCGGCTGCGAGAGGAGTTGCGCGAGATTGCCGCGCGGTGTTCCCGGCTGCCCACCCTCGACGACCGGTCCCCCGACGCCATCCTCGGTTACGACGATCGCGGGCTCCCGCGCTGATGGTGCTCGACACGTCGGCGCTCCTGGCTCTCCTCCTCGACGAACCGGAGGCCGAAGGTTTTCGCGTGGCCGTCGAGGAGGACGCGACGCGGCTGGTGTCGGCGGCGACCGTGCTCGAAACCGCGATCGTCATCGAGACGCGGAAGGGCGACGCGGGGGGCCGGGAGCTCGACCTCCTGCTTCACAAAGCGGAGGTCGAGGTTGTCGCCGTGGATGCCGACCAGGTCACGGAGGCGCGGCGGGCCTATCGCCGGTTCGGCAAGGGGCGACATCCGGCCGGACTCAACTTCGGTGATGTCTTCGCCTACGCGTTGACCCGGGCGTCGGGCGAGCCGCTCCTGTTCAAGGGCGACGACTTCGCGAGGACCGACGTGGCGCGCCGGTAGGCGTGCACGGTCGCCGGCGGCTCATTGGTCGATCGAGGATCCGCGAAGTGGTCACCAGTGGCGCCACGCGACCGCTTGACTGATAATGCCCGCGAGAGTTCCTGGAGGTCCACATGTCGACTCCGCGTGCGTCCGCCGTCGTCGTCGCAGGTGTCGTGGCAATGGGCGCCGTAGCCTCGGCACAGTTCGACTACCACCGGACGACGGCCGAGATCGTCTGGCGCGGTACGCAGGCGCTGAAGCTGTGCAACGGCGTGTTCGTCTCCAACCGCACCACCGACCAGATCTACGCACACGAGTTCGCGGGCATGGGAGAGCCGATGGCGCGCTCGCGCGTGAAGATTGACGCCGCGCAGAAGACCGTGGCCATCGGCGTCGGCCTCCCCGACTCGATTCCCGTGATGCGCGCCGCATGGCGGCCGGGCATCGGCTGCGTGGTCCTCGCCCCGGATCAGACCTTCGCGGACGTCGATACGCTCCCGTCGCTCGACATGCCGCCGCTCGCGGGCGACCCCGCGACGATGGCCTGGCCGCAGGGCGACCGGGTGGACCGCAGGCCGTTTCCGCCGGGGGTCGATGAGGCGGCGCTGAAGCGCGCCGGCGACTGGGCGTTCGATCGGGTGTCGCACGGCGGTCACCGCGGGCAGGTCACGCTCAGCCTGCTGGTCATCCATCGTGGCGAGATTCTCTATGAGCGTTACGCACCCGGCGTCGACATGCACACGCGCACGCGCACCTGGTCGACGGCCAAGAGCATCACCTCGACGCTCGTCGGCATCGCCGTGGGCAAGGGACTGCTGAAACTCGACGAGCCGCTGCCGTTCCAGTGGGGACCGCCAGGCGCCGACTCGGCGCCAGACCCGCGGCGCAGGATCACGCTCCGCCACGTGCTTCACATGTCGAGTGGCCTCTACCCGGTCGACAACGATCTCGGGCCGGTGATTGGCTCGCCGCTGTCGTACTGGGCAGGCGCCAATTCCGCGGAGGGCGCGCGCAACCGCGGACTGATTCGCGAACCTGGCACGAGCTGGGACTACGAGAATTACGACACGGTGCTCGCGGTGCTCGCGCTGCGGACGGCGCTCGCCGACGAGAGGTCCTACCAGGAGTTTCCGCGGCGCGCCCTGTTCGACCGCATCGCGATGCGCAACACGGTCCCGGGAATGGACCGGTTCGGCCACTACGTGCTGAGCAGCCAGGTCTACACCAACGCCCGCGATCTGGGCCGCCTGGGGCTGCTCTATCTGAATCGCGGCAGGTGGAACGGCGAGCAGGTGCTGCCCGAGACGTGGGTCGACTTCGTGCGGACGCCGGCGCCTGCGACCAGCGGGCGCGGCCGGGAGTATGGCGGGCACTGGTGGCTCGCGCCCGACAGCCGGACCGACCTGCCACAGGACGCCTATTCGTCGGCCGGCGCGCGAGGTCAGTACACGGTCGTCGTGCCGTCCTACGACCTCGTCGTGGTCCGTCGCGGGCTCGACTTTCGCACCGGAGGCCGTGGACTGTCGCAGTGGGACCTGCTGGCCGAGATCATCAGGGCGTTTCCAGGACGCACCGGCGGCGCGAAGCTGAGCAGCCCGACATCCTGAGGCTGAGGCCGCTGGAGGGCTCGGAGGCCGGCCGCCCTCCGTGCGTCGCGATCAGCTGGTCGAACAGGCGAACCGCCAGCGCCTGATTCCTACGGTGTGTACGGATCCGGCACCACGCGTTCGAACACGGCCACCGTCTTGAACGGGCCCTTGAGCCCGAGACCCTCGGCGGTCACCGTCAGGGTCTGGCCGTCGTCGGAAACGCGGTAGGTGCCCTTGCTCAACACTTTCCCGTCCGCTTCGGCGCCGGCTTCCAGCGTCTGGCGATCGGGACAGTTTCCAAAGGTCATCGTGCCCGGCGGCGCGCCCGCGATCGGGCGGCCGTTCAGATCGACGAGCGGACGACGACGGCCGTCGGCGATGATCGAGGTGGGGCGTTCCGCCACCGCCTGGCCGTCCTTGATGCCGTAGGCGACCAGGAGATAGCCGTGATCGGTCGCTTCCACGCGGAGGCAGGCTTGCTCCGGCGTGTAGTTCGGGTCCCACCGCGATTGATCGTTCCTGGCCCGCCACGTGCCTTCGAGCATGTCGGCAGTCATGAGCAGCTCCTTGAATGATGTGGACCACGACGCCAGATACTCCGCCGGGAGACGGACCGCGAGGTCGAGGAAGAGTCGCAGCAGTCCGGCCACCCCCTGCTCGCGCCAGATGATGGGCACGAGGTCCTGTCCCAGCTGCTCCAGCCCGTCGCCGCACACCAGGCGGAACCGGCGGGGAAAGACGCGCGCGGTCTCGCGATACACGGCGCGGCACGCAGTGATCCAGGCGCTCATGAGGCCGCCTCCTTGCGCGTTGCGTGCAGCATCTTGACCAGGCTCTGCAAGCGCTCGCTCTCGAGGTCCAGCACCTGCCGACCGAGGGCCGTGATCCGGTAATAGCGCCGCCGCGCATCGTCGAACTCCGGCGCCGGCCGGTCGCCCGATTCGGCGATGAGGCCTTCCTGGATGAGGCGCTTGAGCGAGCCGTAGAGGGTGGCCGGCCACAGGCGCACGGTGCCGCCGGTGCGGTCGAGCACGTCGCGCATGATGCCGTAGCCGTGCTGCTCGCCGGGAAGGAGCGAGAGCAGGATGTGGAACCAGTGGCTCTTGAGCGGGAGGAAGGCCTGTGGCTTTCTGCGTGGCATGGTTCGTCCATATCTATATCAATTGGTATCGATATGAGTCAAGTAAATATGCTGGCAGATCCGGCTTCCGACCCCGAAGTGAGAAGGGATCGTGGGGCCATGTGGGCCTCGACGGCAGAATCGGCGACGAGGACGGCAAGGGGCGGGGGAGCGCCTACGGATGGACCGGCCGCCCGAACGGCGCCTCGGCGCCGCTACCGCAGGTGCTCAGGTCAGGTCACGCTGAACGGTCAGGCTCGACGCGGAACCTACAGAGTCGATGGGACGACCTTGACCGCAGATCCGGCTCCTGGAGTGGGGATCCACGCTTGAATCGAACACGGCCGCGCGAGGGCGCCGTGTTCGATCCCGCGTCAGCACCTACAGGTTCGTGGGCCTTGCCAGGACTTTCTGGAAGACCTCCACGGCCTTCCGCATCTCTTCCATCGTTCCGAGCGAGATGCGGCTGTGCGTCTTCTCCATCGGCGGAAAGTCGCGTCCCACCGCGACACCGAGCTTGCGGCAGGCGTCTCGGAACTCGCTGGCCGGACGTCCCAGGTTCACGAAGATGCAGTTGGTCTGGCAGTCGGAGGCTTCGTGGCCCATCTTCCTGAGGGCCTGCAGCGTGAAGTCGCGCACGCGCGCGTTCTCCTTGCGCTCCTCGTCCATGTGCGCCGTGTCCCGGAGCGACGTGATGCCGGCCGCGGCCGTCAGCGTGTTCATGCTGCCCAGGTTCCACGCCTGCGACACCGCCCGAACCGTCGCCGCCTGCCCGATCGCGTATCCCAGCCGGAGGCCCGCCATGCCGTGCGCCTTCGAGTAGGTGCGCGCGACGAACACGCCGGGCAGCTCCTGCGTCAGCGGGATGGCGGTCTTGACGGCCGGGTCGTACGCGTAGTCGATGTAGGCCTCGTCGATCAGGATCGCCGTGTCCGGGGAGTCCTTCTTGACGCGCCGGACAAACCCTTCGACGGCCGCCAGATTGTGCGCCGTCGCCGTCGGATTGTTCGGATTGCAGAAGAACACCAACCCGGCGCCCCGGGCAGCCTCGGCCATGGCGTTCAGATCGAGCTTGAGGCTGCGATCGACCGGGATCGCCTTGACCGTAGCGCCGATGCGCCGGGCGGCGCCTTCGGGCGACGCGTAGGACGGGGACGCGGTGACCAGCGGCTTGGTCGCGGAACAGAACGCCCGCACGCCGGCCTCGAGGATCGGACCGGAGCCCGTGCCGATGATCACGCCATCGCCGTTCACGCCGTAGTGAGTCGCGATGGTCCGGCTGACGTCGCCCACGTAGTCCGGCGGATAGCCGCGGCCGACACGCGCGGAGACCGCCCGGTGCAGCGCGTCAATCGACGATCGCCCCGGGCCGCGGGCATTCTCGTTCGAGTCGATGTGGATGACGCCATCGTCTGGCGGCTGCAAGGCCGGCGGCGCCTGGAACGCCATCGCCTCATGGCCGCGGCCGATGATGAACGCTGTGGACAGGCCTGCACCGCCCAGCCCAACGGACCGTACGAAGTTGCGACGTGACAGTGACATGCGGCTCTCCTTCGTTCGACTGTGGAGTTCGTGTTCGTGTTCCGGACCGCCCCGGCGCCTGGCGGCAGCGCGAGGATCGGGTCCCTGGTACCTGCAAACTATACGCCCATAAGTGCCGCGACGCCTACTGCCCCCTGGTGCGGCCGGGAAACGCGCGTTCTTCCCCCAGGAATCCGCCAGCCTGCGTCGCCCGGGCGAGGCTTGACCCCACCCTCGGGCGCGCGCTCCACGGGTCGGGTAGGAAGTCTATGTGGAATGTGTTACCGCAGGAGCGCGAGCGCCAGCAGGTCTCGTGGGGGAGGCGGGACGCCGGCCCGCGCCGCTATCGCCTGACACGAACCGGCGAAAACGCCAGGCCGTCGGGGTCGCCAAGCGTCGCCAGCGTTCGCCGCGATGTCAAATCCTGCAGGTCCAGGATGAACAGCGCGCCGTCCGCACGGTCGCTCACGAACGCCCGCTCGCCAACGATGTGAATGCCGAATCCACCCGGCCCCTTGCGCCCCTCGTGCATCGCGAGCCGCTGGACGAGCGCGCGGCTCTTCGCGTCGTAGACCGACAGGTACTGCGCGGGTGCGTTGTCCGGTCCGCCGTGCGGCACGAGGACCCGCCCCGCCGCGGAGATCTCGGCGCGGCGCGCGTCGGGCGGCACCGCGACGGTGTCAATCACGTTGAGCGATCGGGTATCGACGATGGCAATGGACGCGGCAATCCGATTCACCACCCAGACTTCGCGTCCATCCGGTGCCACCGCGAGACCTTCGGCGCCCGCGCCAGCCGGAATGACCACGGGCGGCGCCTCGCTGTCCAGCGAGATGACCGACAGCGTGCCCTCCGCGCCGCGGCTGGTCACGTACGCCCGGGCGGCGTCGGGGCTCAGGCGCACCATGTGCCCCTCGCGGCCACCGGTCGAATAGGCGCGCAGCACGCGCCGATCGACCACATCGACCAGCGCGATCCGATCCGACTGCTCGAGCGTGACCACGACGCGCCGGCCGTCGGGCATGAAGACGAGGCTGTGTGGCCGTGATTTCGGACCGAGGTCGATGCGCCCGGCGAGCCGCCCTTGTGCAACATCGATCACCACCACATGCCGGCCGGGATTGTCGTTGGGCCCGTACTCGCCCGTCACGGCGAGACGCCCGTCCGGGCTGACGGCGACCTCGTGGGGGATCACGGTGCCGATGGGCACCCGCGCCTGTTCGCCACCGGTCGCCACATCGACGAGCACGATGGTGCCGCCGTCGCGATTGGCGACGAGCAGGGTGCCGCCGAGGGTGTCCTGAGACACCGGACCGGACGACATCGCGAACAGCAACACAAGAAACGACGCCAGGAACCGTTTGATCATGGCTCTCGACCTCTCCTGAAGGCCATCCGGGCACTCCCACGCTCGACGGCGATGTCATCCGCTGACGCTCGGGGCACCGTGGCCAGCGGCGCCTGCCCGGAGGGTCAGTGCGTCATCGCGTAGATGATGTAGTTCACACCGAGCTTGTACGCCTCGTTCGTCGTGTCCACCGGGAAGAGGCCCGTCGCCGACCACTCCCAATACTCGGCCAGATCGTTGTTGTAGTTGGCGAGCGCGATGATCCGGGCCGCGGGATCGTTGTCGTCGAACAAGGCGAAATAGCTGGGGATGACATCGACGAGCGGGTGCGGAAAGTCGATCCGCTTCATGTCGAAGAACGAGTGGAAGATTGGATGGGTGACGTCAATCTCGACCCACCGATGCTCGGGCAGCACGTGTTGCATCTGCCGGGCCATGTTGCCCCACTGCGCCTCGCCCTCGAAGTCATCGAAGATCACGAAGCCGCCCTTCAGGAGATGGGCGCGAAGCTGGGCGGCGCCGCGCTCGGTCACCGTCCAGAAGCCGGGTTCCGACACGTAAATGACGGGATGGTGGAAGAGGGCGCTGTCTTCCAGATCGAGGACGCGCGTGTCGTCGATCGTCGGGCGCATGGTGGTGAGCTCGGCGAGGATGCGGGGCAGATGCTGGTCGGCGCGCGGATAGTCGTGCGCCCAGCTTCCGCCGCCGCGCCCGAAGGAGGAGCCGTAGCGGATCCGCGTGAACATGTATGTGCCGTCGTAGGCGGGCGGCGCCTGGGCCGACCCGGCCACGGGCAGGAGAAGCGCCCCGAGACAGGCCCACGCCAGATATCGCCTCATGGCACGTCCTTACTTTCGCGCAGCAGGGCGTGGAACGCCAGCCCAATGGCGAACGCCAAGGGCCGCGATCCGCGCGCCGTGTGGTGCCCCCACGGGATATGCCCTTGGGATATAACGTGTCCAGTCGCGGGCACGTCCCCCGGGGACTTCGTGTCACGCCAGGATGATCAGCGAGGAGGCACCTCATGGACCCGTCGCGACGTGACTTCGTGACCCGGGCGGTTGCGGCCACCGGAGGCCTCGTGGGAAGCACGGTGGCGCCGAGTGCGGCCGAACCTCCCGCCCAACCGCTCACGGCGGCGCGTCCGCTCGCGAAGACGGCGGCACTGCGTGCGCTCCTCCGGAGGCCCGGCGTGACGATGGTGCCCGAGGCGCACAGCGTGTATGCCGCCCGCCTCGCCGAGCTCAACGGGTTCGAGGCCATCTACATTGGCGGCAACATGATGTCGGCCATGTACCTGGGTGTGGAGGACTGGGGCCTCATCAACACCGCCGAGCTCGTCGAGATCGGCGGCCGCATCGCCAACGGCGTGTCGCTGCCGGCCATCGTCGACGCGGACCAGGGCGGCGAGACGGCGCTCAACGTCTATCGCAGCCTCCGCGCGTACGAGCGGGCGGGCATCGCAGGGTTCCACATCGAGGACACCCGCAATCCCAAGCACATGGGGCAGGGCAAGAGCGAGCTGATGGGGCTCGACGAGATGATGCAGCGCATCGCCGCCGCGGTGGACGCCCGAACGGATCCCGACTTCGTCATCATCGCCAGGTCCGACTCGCTCATCCTCGGTGCCAACACCGGCGACGTGGACGAGTCCATTCGGCGCGGGCAGGCGTTCGCCAAGGCCGGCGCGGACGCGTTCTTCTGCGTTGGCATGCGTCCCCAGCAGGCGGGCCGCATCTCGCGCGAGGTGCCGATTCCGGTCG
This sequence comes from Acidobacteriota bacterium, assembly GCA_052389315.1. Taxonomy (GTDB): domain Bacteria; phylum Acidobacteriota; class Vicinamibacteria; order Vicinamibacterales; family UBA2999; genus JACCSI01. The sequence continues at coordinate 5,088 of JBQTIE010000209.1, read as the reverse complement.
TCTCTCTCAACGTGCCGATGGCCGACCTGCAGGGCTCGGCCGTCAAGCTGGCCGTTCACGCCGTGCAGGTCTATCAGCCGGCGATGAAGCTCTACGAGACGATGATCGCCGAGCTCAAGGAGCACGGCCAGTTCCTGCGGCGTCCTGAGCGGACCATGTCGCCCGAGACGGCGGCGAAGGTGATGCGCACGGCCGAGTACCAGCGGCTGGCCGAGCAGTGGATGAAGCTGCGTGGGTGAGGCGCAGGCGATTCGTGCCGCCACCGCCGTGGGGGCAGAGGTCCTCGGTCTGAACGACCGCGGCACGCTGGCCGCAGGCAAGCGGTCGTCGGGCCCCTCACGCGCGCGAACTCGGCCGTGTTGTTCGTCACCAGGGTAAAGCCAAGTGCGCGCCTGACGCTCGAGCAGGTCGTCCAGGTCCGCGTCAATGAACATCTCGCCGCGGTCGTTATCGCGGCAGCAGGTGCTCCATGATCCATTGCTCGAACCGCTTGAAGCCCGCGTTGAAGACCAGCTGCCGGCCATCCGGGTGTATTGAGACGTCACGCAGCCCGGCGAGCGCGAGGGGCAATGGCGTCGCGGCGGCGCCCGTGACGGGAACGCGCCACAGCGTCTCGTCCCCGACTCGCCTCGAGCGAGATGCGTCGAACGACCAGCGGATGACGAGCAGGCTCAGCCCGTCGGCCGTCCACCCGGCCAGCCGGAACTGCTCGCCGGGCTCCCTGGCGCGAAGGAGTTCTCGCGGCCCGCCCGCGCCCCCCCAGACCATCAGCGTCCAGACATCGCCGTGCAAGTCCTTCCGTTGCGCCGTATACGCGACGGCCGCCGTGTGCGGAGCCACGGCATGTACGCTGAGCGCTTGGACACCTGAATCGTGCCACGTCCGGGCGCGGCCCGTCGAGGTGTCGTGCACCGTGACACGGCCGTCCCGGTGCTGCGTGATCAGCGAGCGGCCGTCGAGCGAGGGCGGCCGTCCCACGCTCGAGATCGCCGGATCGCTGAAGTCGAACGTTCGCACCGTGCGACCTGCGATCGCATCGTACACGACCATCCGCTGCCCTGAGTCATAGACGATGCCCGCCGGCCCCCACGTCGGGGCGCGCTGCTGGCCGCTGGCCACCAGTGCGGCGCGGCCGGTGGCGCGGTGGATGATGTAGAGACGTCCATCATCCTGGCCGCCGGCCAGGATCCCCTGCGAATCCTCGGACCAGCCGTACGGTCGTCCCAGCGGAAACGCGACGGGCACTCGGACCTCGCGCCCGACCTCGGTGTCGTAGACCCACAGTTCGCGGCCGCCGAGCGTCCGCTCCGAGGTGTAGGCGATGTACCGGCCGTCGCGCGACCAGACCGGATAGAAATTCGACAGCGCGTGTCTTGGCGACAGCGGCTGCGGCGGCGTCGACCCGTCGATCGACGCGACGTACACCTCGGCGAAACCGGCGGCCAACTGATAGTAGAGCGCGCCGCCTCCGGTGAAGCCACGCAGCACGACGCGGCCGATGTTGTCCTTGATGAGACGTGCGCCGCCCTGAGGCCGTCCGCTCTCGACCGGGATCATCCAGAGCGACGGGTTCCGATTGCGGTCGCTCACGAAGACGACCGCGCGCCCGTCGGGCGACCAGAAGGGCGAGATGTCGTGGCCGGGCGACTCGTCGAGCGCCCACTGCTCGCCGGTGTGCGTGTCCACCATGTAGAGATCGTGGTCGGTGGCCTCCGCACCCTCCGGGTAGTCATACACGACATAGCGACCGTCCTCCGACAGCGAGGCGTGGTGCGGAACGGCTGACCCGAGCTGACGCAGAATGCGGACGCCGCCGTCGCGCGCGGCCACGAGGGCAAGCGCATTGCCGTCCTCGCGCCCGAGCGCCGCGAGAATCAGCGATCCATCGCGCGACCACTGGTAAGCGGAGACGTCGCCGGGCGGATCGACGAGCAGGCGCGCGGGCGCGCCGTCGGTGCCGGCGACCCGCAGCGAACCATCGCGCTCGTTGTACCAATCGACGGCGACGAACCGCCCGTCGTGTGACAGCGCCCCCTGCGAGGCGTAGCCATCGCTGCCGTCGCCGCGGCCCATCAGAAGGGCGCGGTAATCACCCGTGACCAGATCGACCAGGGCCGCATCGCCGCTGTCGTACACCATGCCGGCGACATAGCGCCCGTCAGCGGACGGATTGCTGAAGGGCATGACGTTGTCAGGCACCGCCACGCGGCGCGCGGTGAGCTCTGCGGCCACCGGCGGGGCGCCTGGGGTGGCTCCTGCTGGACGATTCCCGACGCTCCTGATGGCCCAGGTGCCGCCAGCGACGACCGCGCCGGCGAGCGCCACCGACCCCACGATGGCCCAGCGCGGACGGCGTGGGGCCCACGGGGGGTCACGAGTCTCGACGACCGGACGGTCGAGTGACGCTTCCAGGGCGCCTGCCGTCTGACAGCGCTCGGCTGGATCCACGCCCATTGCCGTTTCGACGGCACGCACGAACGCAGCCGGCAGGTCGGCTCGCAGATCCCGCAGTCGTGTGCGGGCACCCGCCCGATGGGCGGCGCGCAGCTCGGCGAGCGTTCGACCCGCAACCGGAAACGTGCCGGTCACCAGATAGAACAGCAGCGCGCCGAGCGCATAGATATCGGTGCGAAGATCCGCGCGGCCGCCGGCGAAAAGCTCGGGCGCCATGTACAACGGTGTGCCCGTCACATCCGTCCCCAAGGCCGGCGTCTCCACGTTCCACTCGTGCCCTGCTCCAAAGTCCATCAGGACCACGCGACCGCCGTCCTCTCGCATGACGTTGCGGGCTGTCACGTCGCGATGCAGCAGCCCCGCGCCGTGGACGGCGGACAGCGCGCGACAGAGATCGGCGCCGATACCTGCCGCCTCGCGCGCGCCCAGCGGGCCCTGCTGTTCCACGAGCTGCTGCAGGGTCCGGCCGCGGATGAACTCCATCCAGATGCCGACGGTTCCCTCCCGGGTTTCGGCGCCGTAGACGGTGATGACGTTGGGATGGCGGACGCGCGCCAGGAGCCGACCTTCGTCGACGACGCGTGCCGGATCGCTGAGCGACCCGCTCGGGTCGCCGGCCGTGGGTGCCGCGCGCAGCAGCTTGAGCGCGACCTCCCGATCGAGGTGGGTGTCCCACGCGCGATAGACCTCGCCGAAGGCGCCGCGCGCGATCGGTTCGAGCAGGCGCAGATGTCCCCAGGAGGCCACCGTCGGATGGCGATGACCCGCCGTGGCCTCCGTGGGCTCGGCGGGCGCACGAGGCTCGTCCGGCTGCCGGTGCAGCGCCGCGATCTCGGCCACGATTCGCAGATTGCGGACGGTGCCACGGTCGGTCGCGTCGGAGCTGGCGTCAACGGCGTCCCAGTCGACGGGCGTGCCCTCGAGGATCGCCTTGGCGAGGAGGCCGAGCCGCGTCTCCCTATCCACGCTCCATCTCCTCGGCCAGCTTCACGAGCGCCCGCCGCGCGGCCTTTCGCGCCGCGTCCGGTGAGGCTCGTCCGGTGGCTTCCGCGAGTTGCTCATGGCTGTAGCCCAGCTCCACGCTCGCGACGATCAGCTCCCGATCGGCGTCGCTGAGCCTCGCCAACGCGGCCTCGTAGCAATCAAGCGCTTCACGGCCGACGGCCTGTTCGAGCGGCGAGGGGGCCTCGTCGATCTGCTGAGAGTCCAACGCCGTTGCCGCTGGTCGCCGCGCGACCCGCCGGATGTGGTCACGGATCCGGTTCATCACCGCCTGGCGCAAGTACGCCTGCAGGGCGCCCTCGCCGCGCGCATCGATCCTCTCCAGATGCTTAAACGCCTGGACCACCGCGTCCTGGACAACGTCCTGGGTGTCGGCGAGGTCGCGCGCCCACGGCGGCAGCCGCCGCCTGGCCCACCGAAGGAGGGGCGGCCAGCAGCGGGCGAACAGGGCGTCGGCGGCGGCCCGGTCGCCGGCCCTCGCGCGCTCGAGGAGCGTCGCCGTGGAGTCCGCAGTCCGCGGGGGAGGGGAGTCGCGCCCGTCCACTGTCCTTCTCGAGTCGAATGCTACCCGAAGACTCGGCCGATGAGGCGATGTCCGCCACGCCGACGGGCGACGTATTCACCCGTAGGAGCGGATCGACGACTCGGCCAGCGAGGCGAGCGAGACTTCGGTCATTAGCCATGGGAGGATTGACATGAGACTGCTGATCTCCACCGCCATCGCGCTGAGCGCCGCGAGCGTTGTCACCGGACCGGCGATCCACGGCGCCACGCCGCCGAATCGCCCGAAAGACATCAAGGTGGCCGTCACGTTCCGCGATGACGGGGGGGACAAGATTCAAAGCGACGGCCGCGGTCCCTACGCGGACGGTGTCGGCGGCGTCGTCGCGTACATCGCGACCAGAGACCACGGCAAGTTGATATTCGGCACGGGCACGGCGGGCCGGATGCTGCAGTTCTTCTTCGACGACTGTCTGTTGCCGCCAGCGGACTGCGGCGCCCCCTGGTCGTCCCTCAATGAGCGGTCAGGTATCCACGCCAATGCCCTGCGAAACTCGCCGGACGGATTGGTCGTGCCGCAGGGCGGATTGATGGCGATGGCGGTCAATGAGGAGTTGGCGGCCTGGACCAAAATCGACATTCCCAAGGACGACGATCCCGCGTTCTACAACGTGTGCTTCGACTCCCGCAAGTTGGGTCCGTGCGGGCTGGCGCCTGGCGGGACCAGCACGGACGCCCGAATCCGCAGGGTGGCGTCCGATGAGTGGACGATCTGGGCGAACGGAACCGGTGACCGAGCCGACGTCATCAGGGACAGCACGACCAAGGGGAACCGCACGTTCACGCTCCTGGGCACCTATTCGATGCCCTTCTCGTTGACCGTGAAGTGCGTGAATCGCGCGGACTGCCCTTGATGTCGCATCGATGAGCCGCTGCTCCGAATACGGTCGTCGGCAGTGCACGCGGAGCTGACCTCCCGTCAACGACGCCTGGTGTGTGGAATACTGACGGGCCTGACGAACCGTGAGATCGCAAGGCGGCTCGGACTGCAGGAGCAGACCGTCAAGAACCAGCTGTCTGTGATCTACGGCAAACTGGGCGTGCGGAACCGTCTCGAGCTCGCCGTGCATG
>JBQTIE010000208.1:0-30423 GCA_052389315.1 Acidobacteriota bacterium | reverse complement strand
GCGGGTGATCTTAACCTCGTTTGGTATTCCCCCCCGCCCGGGGGGGCCTTTGTCGCCCGGTGGGCCTGCCCGCGGGTGCTGGGGGGGGTGGTGCTTCTGGGCGGGCGGCCCGCCCCACGACCGCTATGCGGTTCCACAACGGGTACAAAATCCTCGTTCGGGGCCGCATAGCGGTCCAAGCTGCACCGCCAACTGCCACGCGGGCGCCGCGCGCCGGCTCGCCCCGGGGCCGTGCGGTGGCACCCCGCGCCGGGCGGGCCCGCGCGCGTGCCGCGCCGACGCTGTCGACTGGAGGCGATCAGGTATCCTGTCGTCGATGAACATCGTGGTGCTCGGTGCGCAGTGGGGCGACGAGGGCAAGGGCAAAATCGTCGATCTCCTCACCCCGCACTTTTCCATCGTCGCGAGGTACCAGGGAGGACACAACGCCGGGCACACGGTGTATGTCGGGGGACGCAAGTTCGTCCTCCACCTGATTCCGTCCGGCATCCTGCACGACGGCGTCACCTGCATCATTGGCAACGGCGTGGTCGTGGACCCGCAGGCGTTGTTCGCGGAGATTGAAGAGCTCGCTCGGCTCGGCGTGGAGGTCGGCGACCGTCTTCTGATCAGCGAGAAAGCCCACCTCATCCTGCCATATCACCGCGAGCTCGACGTTCTCAGCGAGGCGCGGCGGGCCGAGCGCAAGATCGGGACGACCTCGCGCGGCATCGGTCCGGCGTACGAAGACAAGATCGGACGGCGCGGCATTCGAGTGTGCGATCTGGTGAATACGAAAGCGCTGGCCGACGAAGTCCGCGAGAACGTCCACGCGCGCAATCAGATCATCAAGGACTCCACGCTCGACTGGGAGGTGGTCTACCACGACCTGCTGCAGCACGGCGAGCGCATGCGACGATGGACCGGCGACGCGTCCCTCTTTCTCAGCCGCGCGATGGCGGAAGGCCGCCGGGTGCTCTTCGAAGGCGCCCAGGCGACAATGCTCGACATCGATCACGGCACCTACCCCTTCGTGACCTCGTCCAATGCCTCGGTCGGCGGAGTGTGCACGGGCCTCGGCGTGCCCGCTCGCGCCGTCGGGGGCGTCCTCGGGGTGGCCAAGGCGTACACCACCCGAGTCGGCGAGGGACCGCTGCCCACCGAACTGTTCGGGGAGATGGCCGAGCGGCTGCGTGAGAGCGGCCAGGAATACGGCGCCTCGACCGGGCGGCCCCGACGCTGCGGATGGTTCGACGCCGTGGTGGTCCGCTACGCGGCACGCATCAACGGCATCGACGCGCTGGCCCTGACCAAGCTCGACGTGCTCGATGGCCTCGACGAGCTGAAGGTATGCACCGCGTATCGGCTGGGTGGTCGCACCGTGACGGAGTTTCCCGCCGACCTGGCAGCGGCGGGCCCGTGCGAAGCGATTTGCGAGACCCTGCCCGGCTGGCGTGAGCCGACGCGCGGCGCGCGCGAGTTCGATGATCTGCCCCTCGAAGCACGGCGCTACATCGCGCGGCTGGAGGAGGTGAGTGGCTTGCCCGCGGCGATCGTGTCCACCGGCTCGGACCGTACCGAGACGATCATCCGTTCGGGTTCCGTCGCAGAGCAGTGGATGGAACGGCAACCCGCCTAGGGCGGCGTCGCGTCGGCCCGCGCCGCCCGGGTTGCGCCTACGTCTTTTTGTGACGCCCGATGTAGGCTTCGAGCGCGTTGATGTCCACTGACGAGAACTCGATGCCTGCCCGGTAGCGCGCCGCGTGACCCTTCGGCATTTCGAAGGCCGCCCAGACGATGGACCCGTTGCAGCGGATCGTGCCGTGCGCGTCGAAGAGCGCCACTCGGACGCGCTGATTCGGCTTCAGCATCTTCTGGCTGACGACCTGAGCCCCGACGGTGGAGAGGTCGACCACCGTTGCCGTGTTCCCGTCCACCAGGATCTCCACACCGGCCCTGAGGGCGACGCGCGGCGCGCGCCGCGTGCCGACCGGGTCGAGGAGCGGGGCCGCCACCGGGCTCGCCACCGCGTGCCGGCCCGACGACCGGCGTGCCGCGACCTTGTCGAGCGCGCCGTCGCTGGCGACCACACGAATCTCGCAGGTGTTCAGCTCCGGGTCGTCCTTGATGCGATCGATCAGCGCCGACCCGCGAGCGGTCGCGGAAAACTCGTGTTCGAGCGCGACGATGGTGGGCTTGGTGCGGACGATGTGCTCGAGCGCCTGAATCGCCTCGGCGTCCGTGAAGGTTTGAAGTTCCGCTCCCGAGGAGAGCCGTTCGCGCAACGACGGAAGGGAGCTGGCCGGACCAATCACCACGATGCTTGACGCCACAATCGGACAGTCTAGCGATTGCCTCGGCCACGCGCAACGCGCCGCGCGGGACGCGCGGGCCCCGTCTCCCGGGTCGAGGTCACCCCGCGAAGCGCAGAGCGGCCAACGCCATCACGCGCGCCGCGGTCGCGAGATCCTCGATCAGGACGAATTCATCGGCGCGATGGGCGTGGCGCACGTCGCCGGCACCGAAGAGGACGGTCGGGACGTCGGCCTCGTTGACCAGCAAGCGCATGTCGGCGCCGTAGGTCATCGCCTCCACGCGCGGCGGGCCGGCCATCACCTCGGCCATGGCCGACTGCGTGACGCGCACGATGGCGGCGTCCTCCGACGTGCGCGCGGGAAGGAACTGGCCTCCCCACCACTCGATCGCGGGTGGGTGGTCGCGCAGAAAGGGATGGCCGGCGGCCGCGCGTTGCACAGCTTGTTCGAACTCGCGCATCGCTTCGCCGACCTGTTCGCCTGGAGCCATGCCGTACCGCCCCTCGCAGATCAGCGCGTCGGGCACCGACGACGGCCAGTCTCCGGCGGTGACGCGTCCAATCGACAGCGCGTAGGGCAGGCGATAGCGCTCGAACATCGGCAGACGCAGGCGACTGTTGCGCTCGGCTTCGAGGGCGAGCAGCGCGTCGTGCACCGGCCTGAACGTCTCGAGGGCGCTGACGCCTTCCTCGCGCACGCATCCATGCGCGGCGCGGCCGGGCACGCGCACGCGAAACGAAAGCGCCCCGGCATGGGCGGGCGCCAGGCTGAGCGTCGTGGGCTCCATGCAGATGGCGCCGTCCCCACGATGGCCACGCACGATCGCCGCCAGTGTCCCGATGCCGCCGTCCTCTTCTCCGACGACCGACTGGAGCATCACGCGGCCGCGCAACCGGACGCCGCGATCGATGCACGCGTCGAGGACCGCAAGGCCGGCGGCCAGGCCGCCCTTCATGTCGCAGGCGCCGCGTCCGACGACCGCACCCTGGCGAGCGACACCGGCGAACGGATCGACCGACCACTGGTCGCGATCGCCAACCGGGACGACATCGATGTGGCCGTTCAGCACGAGCGTCGGACCGTCACCCCCGCCGTAGCTTCCCACGACGCCCACCGCGGTCGTCCGGGGGACCTCCATGGAGAAGGCGGGGTGGGCGGAGAGCGCCTCGACGTCGAATGTCCACTCGTCCACCTCGAGGCCCCGCCGGCGCAGCCGCCGCGCCATCCACTCCTGCGCGGGGCCTTCCTGGCCACCGAGGCTGGGCATGCGGATCAGCGCCCGCAGGTCGTCGACCAGGCGATTGACATCGACGGCGTTCAGGACGTCGGCTTCGAGCGCGGTGAGCATGCCAGCGGCATTGTAGGACGACAGGTGCCGGGAGGCGCCGCCCGGCGGGCGCGAGCCCCGTCGGGCGTCACGCGGGCGTGCGGTCAATCCTGCAGCGCGGCGTGCTTGGCGTACCACTCGAGCAGGAACTGCTGCGAGTTCAAGGGCTCGATGCCCTCGGCCGGCTTCACGCGCCGATAGTTGCCGTCGGTCTGCAACTCCCAGGCGCGATGCGTATCGCTCAGCAGCGCTTCCAACACGGTGTCGCGCAGGTGCCGCTTCAGCGTGGGATCCTGGATCGGACACACGACTTCGACACGCCGGTCGAGATTGCGCTCCATGAGGTCGGCGCTCCCCATGTACAGCTCCTCGTCGCCACCGTTGAGGAAATAGTACAGCCGGGAATGTTCCAGGAAGCGGCCGACGATCGACCGGACGCCGATCCGCTCGCTGACGTTCGGGACGCCGGGTCTCAAACAACACACGCCTCGCACGATCATGTCGATCTTCACGCCCGCCTGCGACGCCTGGTAGAGCGCCTTGATCGTGCCCTGGTCTGCCACCGCGTTGTTCTTGATGATGATCCGGGCCGGGCGACCGGCCTGTGCGTGTTCCATCTCGCGGTCGATGAGCGCCTTGAACCCCTGGCGCAGGCCCACCGGGGCCACCAGCAACGCGTGGTACGACCGCTTGCTCGAGTACCCGGTCAGGAAGTTGAACACCTCCGTCACGTCGTCGACGAGCGACGTGTCGGCGGTGAGCAGACCGATGTCGGTGTAGATCTGCGTGGTCACCCGGTTGTAGTTTCCGGTCGCGATGTGCGCGTAGCGCCGGATGCCGTCGGCCTCCTGGCGGACCACCAGCGTGAGCTTGCAGTGCACTTTCAAGTTGAGCAGGCCGTACACGACGTGGATGCCGGCCGATTCCAGGCGCGTCGCCCAGGCGATGTTGTTGCGCTCGTCAAACCGGGCTTTCAGCTCGACGAGGACGGCCACCTGCTTGCCCTGTTCGGCGGCGTCGATCAGCAGATCGACGAGGGGCGAGTTGGCGCCGATCCGGTAGAGCGTCATCTTGATGGCGACCACCTGCGGGTCCTCGACCGCCGCGCGCAGGAACGTCTCGACGGTCGTGAACGAATCGAACGGGTGGTGAATCAGCACGTCCTGATCGGAGATCTGCTCGAAGACCTTGCTCGCCTGATCGGGTCCCCAGAGCAATCGGGGATTCCACAGGGTGTCTTTCAGCGTGGGCCGGTGCAGCTTGGTCAGCACACTCCAGTCGGCAAACCCCATCCGCTCGGACGTGCGGACGACGATGTCTTCGTCCACTTCGAAGTTCTCGACCAGGATGTTGAGCACGCGGCGCGGCATGTCGTCTTCGACCTGCAGCAACGACGGCGCCCCGTAGCGCAGCTGTCGCAGGCCGCGATCCACCGATTCGAGCAGGTCGTCGGCCTCGTCTTCCTGAATCACCATGTCGGTGTCGCGAATGACGCGAAACAGATGCGCGCCTTCGACGTGGGTGCCCGGAAACAGCTCCTGCAGGTTGCGCCGGATCACGTCCTCGAGGAACACGTAGGCCACACCGGGCTGCGGAGCGAGGTTCTCGGGCACCGCGATGAAACGCGGCAGCATGCCGGGCACCTTGACCCGGGCGAACTTGGTGCGGCCGCCGTGCTTGACCCGCACGGCGAGGTTCATGCTCAGGTTCGAGATGTACGGAAACGGGTGGCCGGGGTCGAACGCCAGCGGGGTCAGCACGGGGAACACGTGCGTGTCGAAGTACTGCTTCAGCCACTGGTCCATCGCGGGCGTGTATTCGGCCGGCTCGACGAAATGAATGCCCTCCTTCGCCAGGAGCGGACGCAGCGAATGCGACCAGCAGGCCGATTGCAGATCCATCTGCTCCAGCGCCCGCTGCCGAATCGCGACCAGCTCCTCCTCGGTGTTCAGACCGTCGAACGAGACGTCGTCGATGTCGGCGCGGAACTTCTTCAGGATCGTGGCGACGCGCACCATGAAGAACTCGTCGAGGTTCGACGCCGTGATCGCGAGGAACTTCACGCGCTCGAGCAGCGGATGAAACGACTCCTGGGCCTGCGCCAGGACCCGCTGATTGAATTCCAGCCAGCTCAGCTCGCGGTTGAGGTAGAGCGCGGGCGAGCCGAGATCGGCGGTGTCGACCTTCGACCAGTCGATCGGCGCTCCCGGCTGCGGTCGAGCGTCAGCGGCGGGCTTCAACCGCCGGGGCCGGGGCCGCGCCGCCTTGGGGCCGGCCTGTGGCGGCGGAGGGACCGGGCGAAGGGCGCTGCGACGTGAACGGGAAAGAGCCATGCGGGTCCGATCAGGATAGCGCACTCGCAGGCGAAGGGCCTTTCGCCGAGCCTACCGCACAGTGGTTGGGATCGGCAGCGGCAAGCTTTCTAGGGACAGACGAGGTTGGAGGGGGGGCCGGCAAGACCCGCGCGGCTTCGCCCACGCACGCGAAAACAGTCGCCCATGCGCCACTCGAGCGTCGCGTCGAGTCCGCTGGATGCGACCCTTTCGGAGACGACATTGTCCCGTACTCGCTCCACCAGGTAATCGTGGCTGGCCACCCCGTCAGACCTGGCGTCCCAGGCTAGCGCAATGCGACCCGCGTCCAGGACGGCGCGCAGAAGCGGGGCCGCCGGAACGACGGCCAGATCGGGCACAATGCGCACGACCGAGCCGGCGTAGTTGACGATCAAGAGTTCGCCATGGTGATCGACGCCGAAGGAGCTGATCTGACCGACCACCGCGCGCCCGCCCAGGCTCGGGGTATGTTCGCGCTCGTCGTCGGCCGTCGCCTCGCTGGTGTCGGGATGGAGATGCAGGCCGAGCGAGAAAACGCGTCCCGAGACGAAGTCGCCGAAGAAGTATCGTCCGTGGTACTGAGGATCGAGCGCATCGCCGCGATAGACGAAACCACCGGTGATCGAGGCTCCCTGACTTCGCGGGTAGTCGTGCATCGGCTCGATGAGCGGGCCGAAGGCGGCGGGCTGCCGGGCATCGAACGGCAGCCGGCCCTCTCGGAGCCGCCACCCGTAGTTGCGTCCGCCGCGCCCCGCCGGTTCGAAGTCCACTTCTTCCCGCGCGTTCTGTCCCACATCCGCGATGGTGAGCGCGCCAGTGCCACCCCGAGTCCAGTCGTCGAAGCTGTACCGCCAGGGGTTGCGCAGACCAAAGGCCCAGATTTCCGCGAGCGCACGAATCGGATTGCCGGTGATAAACGGGTTGTCCTCGGGGATGCGGTAGCCGCGCAGGTCTTCGTCTGGCACGTTGACGTCCAGCCGAAGCATCTTCCCCAGCAGCGCCTGGGGGTTCTGGGCCAGGTGCATCGGATCGCCGGCGCTGCCGCCGTCGCCGAGTCCGACATATAAGTAGCGATCCGGCCCGAACGCGAGGTGCCCGCCGTTATGGTTCGAGAACGGCTGGGCGATCACCCGCCGCCCGTCCGGCCACTCGAGGTCGAGCCGCGAGGCCGGGTCGGCGACGAGCGCGTCGGCCGGCTGCCGGCGAAACCGCGCGATCACCGTCGCGCCGGTGGTGTTGGTGAAGTTGACGAAGAAGCGACCGGACTCGGCCGCGTCCGGCGCAAAGGCCAGCCCGAGCAACCCGCGTTCGCCTCCGCTTGAGAGGCGTCCGCGAAGATCGAGAAACGGCTCGCTCAACACGAGTCCGTCCCTGGCGACTCGCACCAACCCATCCTGCTCGACGACGAAAAACACGCCGGGGTTGACCGGATCGGGTACGACCGCAACGGGGTTGCGGAAGCCGCTCAGCAGCACCTCGCCGGCCAATTGCGCGACGGCTTCTCGTGTTGCGATCAGTGAGAGCGCCAGGGCGATCGCGACGCCAATCCAAGAAGCCATGGGGGCTAGGATACCGCACGCGCGCGAAGGGCACATGATAGGCTTCCGTGACCGATTGCGAAGTATTCCCAAGGAGAGTGTGGCATGTCGCGTGTCTCTCGCGCCGCTGTCGTGGCGTGGTTCGTGTCAGTGGCGTGGGGTTCGACGGCGTGGGCACAACCGCCGCTGCCTGTCGGCGCACCGATGTCCGGCAAAGCCACCCGCGAGGCGCCCGCTGAATATGCGGTGACGGCCAAGACCGCGGGCGTGCTGGTGGTAGCGGTGCAGGGCGACGGCGATCTCGCCTTGCAGGTCACCGACAGCGATGGCCAGATCCTGCCGGACGGATCCGTCGATCGAGACCTGAACGGATCGCAGGGCACGGAGATGCTGTCGATCGTCATCCCCGAGCCTGGGGCCTACAAGGTGCGGATTCGCCTGCAGGGTGGCTCTTCCTCCTCGTTTCAGATCAGCGGCGGCCTCATTGCCTTCCCGCCCTTTGCGCAGGCAAGCACCGATCCCGATCGTCGCCCCACCCAGGCCAAACCCGCCCAAATCGGCCAGGCCATCGAGGATTCGCTCAACAGCGCCAGCGGCGATCACTGGGACTGGTTTCTGCTGAAAGCCGCCCAGGCGGGCACGCTCGTCGTGCTGACCAGGCCGCTCGGCGAACCCGAGGTCGATCTGGTGCTCGAAGTCTTCACCGACGGCAACTTCTCGCAGCCGGCGGGGCGGTCGGATCAGGACCTCCAGGGCAACAGCGCCAACGAGTCTGTCACCGTCAACGTCACGGCCGGACAGGCGGTGCACGTGAAGGTGTCCGCCAACTCCGGCAACGTCCACGCGAAATATCGACTGTCCTCGAGTCTCGTGCCGTAGGAGCGCGTCGGTCGGCGTCGCGTACCCGAGCGTTCGTTGTGGAGGTGAGGCGCGGCTTGGCTGGTAGAGTACCCGCGTGACGTCGCACGGCCTGCTCGAACAACTCGTCCTGGTGTACGGCCTCGCCGTCGTGCTCCTGATGGTCGGGGCTCGCCTGCGGGTTCCCTCCATCGTCGCGTTGATTGCGGCCGGCGTCATCGCCGGCCCCGGCGGCGTCGGGCTCATGACGTCGCAGGAGGACGTCGACCTGCTGGCCGAGATCGGCGTGGCCCTCCTGCTGTTCACGGCGGGGCTCGAGTTCTCGATTGCCGAGCTGCGCCGGCTGTGGCGAACCATTCTCCCAGGGGGGCTGGCGCAGGTCGCGTTCACGGCCGCGGTCACGGGCGCCGTCATCTCCGTGACGGCCGGAGGGTCCGCGACCCGCATCGCCGTCGTCGGGCTGTTTGTGGCGATCTCGAGCACGGCCGTCGTGCTGAAGGAGCTGGCTCAGCGGAATCATCTTCACACGCCGCATGGGCGACTGACGGTGGGCGTGCTGCTTCTGCAGGACATCGTGGTCATTGCGGTCCTGGCGGCGGCCCCGACCCTGCTCGGGGACACCGCCGCGAGCGGCAGCGTCGGCGTGGCGCTGTTGCGCATCACCCTGGTCGCTGGGGGCGTGCTGCTGATCGGACGGGTGCTGCTGCCAGCGCTGCTGCGCCTGGCGGCGGCGCTGTCTCGGGAGGCGTTCGGGCTCTCGGTCGTCCTGGCCAGCGTCGGCACGGCGTTCCTGGCGGCGCTGCTGGGGCTGTCGATGGCCGCGGGCGCCTTTCTGGCCGGCCTCATCCTCGCCGAAGGCGAGTTCAGCCATCAGGTGCACGCCGATGTCCGCCCGTTGCGCGACCTGCTGGCCAGCCTCTTCTTCATCTCGGTCGGCATGTTGATCGACGTGGGTGCGATCCTGCCGGTGCTCCCGATGGTGGTGGCGGCGGCGGCCGCCATCATGGTCGTCAAGGCGGCGGTGGCCGTCGGCGCCCTGGCCATGACCGGTGCGCCGGTCCGCGTGTCGTACGCCTCGGCGCTCGCGCTGGCCCAGGTGGGGGAGTTCTCGTTCGTGCTCGGGCGTACGGCCTTGCAGGGCGGGGTGATTAGCGACGAGTGGTGGCAGGTGCTGCTGGGCGCCAGCGTCATCACCATGGCCCTGACACCGTTCGTCATTGCGGCGGCTCCTGGCGTGGCGGCGCGCCTGACCCGGCGAGGGCCCCCGCTCCCGGCCGTCACCACGTTGCAGCGAGAAGAACTTCGGGATCACGTGGTGATCCTCGGCTACGGCATGGGCGGCCAGCTGCTGGCCCAGTCGCTCGCCGAGCTCTCGGTGCCGCATGTCGTGCTCGAGCTCAATGGCGCGACCGTGCGCCATGCGCTGGCCCGCGGCGTCCACATTCACTATGCCGACGTGTCGGCACCGGAACCTCTGGCCGCGGCCGGCGTCGCCAGAGCGGCCGCGGTGGTCGCCGTGTTGAGCGATCCCGATGCGTCGCTGCGGGCCGTTCGCGCGGTCCGCGCGCTGGCTCCGGGCGTCCCGATCATCGCGCGCACACGCTATCGGCGCGAGGCCGAGTTGATGTCGCGAGCGGGCGCGACGCTGGCCGTGGCCGAAGAGCTGGAAGCGTCGCTCGAGGTGCTCTCACAGCTGTTCGCACGCCTGCACATCCCGGGCAATGTGGTTGAAGCGCTGGTGGAGAACTATCGGCGCAAGCTCGGCGCCCCGTCCGGACGCGCGCAGCGGGCACCCGCCATCCCGCTCGATCAGCTCCCCAAGGAAGTCGTTGACGCTCCCGTTTCGAGCTTCCGGCTGGCAGACGACGCGTGGGCCGTGGGGCGCACGCTGCAGGAAGTGGCGCTGAGAGCCAGCACGGGGGCCACGGTGCTCGCCGTCCGTCGCTCGACCGGGACCACGACGTCGCCGCATGGGGGATTCCGGCTCGAGGGCGGCGACGACATCTTTCTGTTGGGCGACGACAGCGACGTGCTGCTCGCGCGAGCGCTCCTGACGACGGGGCCGCGCGAGCGCCCGTCGGGAGCCGCCGCGACGGAGAGTCGGGGCTGAGCCGGCCACGTTTTAGCCGGCGGGTGACAATCATAGACATCTGGGATGGGCCCAAAGCCGTGATTTCTTGGCACCCAAGGCTGACAACCGTGTAAAATTGGCACCGTTCTCTCGCAAGTGGCATTCTGGGGGTGGCGCAGGTGCCGTCCCCGACTCAGACGCAAGGAGGAGACCCATGTCGCTGTCCCGTCGGCGACTGTTCGAGCGGGCGTTTTCAGCGCCACTGCAAGGTGAGTGGATTGCTGCACGCGGTCGTGAGGCAGCCGTAGCCGAAGGTTCGCTGGATTTTGCCGCGCAGGCGCGCGCGGCCGGTTCCAGATCGAACGTCATTCGCATTGCCAGCAACGAGAATCCGCTCGGCCCCGGGCAGCACGTGCTCGACGCCATTGTCGGCAAGTTCCCCGAAGCGGGCCGCTATCCGTTCAATGCCCAGCAGCGGGAACCAGTGCTGGGCAAGGCGCTTGCCAGTCAGTTCGGCGTGGCTGCCAACCAGGTGGTGCTGGGGCCTGGCTCCGGCGAGATCCTGACCAACGCCGTGCGCGCGTTCACGTCTCCGACCAAGCCGTTGGCCACCGCGTGGCCCTCGTTCGAGAATCCCCGCGACACGGCCCGAAAGATCGGGACCGAAGTGCGGGGGGTCGATCTGGACCGCACCCTCCGCATCGACATCGACAAGCTGGTGGAGGCGAGCCGCGGCGCCGGGCTGGTGTTCTTCTGCAACCCGAACAACCCGACCGCCACGGTCCACGGCGCGCCGGTCGTGGCCGACTTCGTCAAGCGTGTGCGGGCCGCGTCGCCCGACACGGTGATCCTGATCGACGAGGCCTATCACGACTACGTCACCGACCCGGCGTACAAGACGGCGATGGACATCGCCAAGAGCACGCCAAAGGTGTTCGTGACGCGGACCTTCTCGAAGGCCTACGGCATGGCGGGTCTCCGGGTCGGCTATGCGGTCGGCGATACCGAAGTGATCCGGCGGCTCAACGAGTTCCGGATGCCGTACTCGGTCAACCTGCCGAGCATCAGCGCCGCGACCGTCGGGTTCGGCAACCAGCCGCACATTGACGGGGAACGGGCGCGCAACACGGCCGTCAAGGCCTTCACCGTGAAGGCGTTCGACCAGATGGGGTTCAAGGCGACGGACTCGCAGACCAACTTCATCTTCGTCAACATCCAGCGTCCCGCCGCGGCCTTCCGCGACGCCTGCCGGGAGGCGGGCGTGATGGTCGGACGCGACTTCCCGCCCTACGAGAAGACCTACTGCCGCATCTCCATCGGCACGCAGCAGGAGATGGAGCGCGCGGTGGCGATCTTCAAGAAGGTACTGGGTTCGACCACGACGACGGCGAACCAGGGGCGGTAACCAGGGATTGAGATGATGAAGGAGGATTCAGCTATGTCGCTGTCGCGACGACGTTTTGTTCAGACGGTCAGTGCGGGTGCCGCCGGATTCTGGGTGGCGGGCCGCGGCCGCGAAGCGGGTCTGTTCGATCTCGGCTTCGAGTCGCTCCACGCGCAGACCAGCGCCCCGATGATTCTGGCCAGCAACGAGAATCCGCTCGGCCCCGGACGGACCGTGCTCGACGCGGTGCGTGCAGGGTTCGGCGAAATCGGCCGGTATCAGTTCGCCACCACCGGCGAAGTTGCCGAGTTGATCGCCAAGAAGCACGGGATCAAGCCGGAGAACGTGCTGCTCGGATCGGGCTCGACGCAGATTCTGCGCAGCACGACGCACATCTTCTGCTCACGAACGGCTCCCCTCATCGCGCCCATTCCGGCCTACGAGGAGTGCGCCGGCTACGCCGCGCTCATGGGCTATCCGGTCCGAACGGTGAAGCTCACGCCGCCGCCCGATCTGAAGATGGACGTCACGGCGCTGCTCGACGCGTCCAAGGGCGGTGGGATGGTGTTCTTCTGCAATCCCAACAACCCCGTCGCGACCGCCGTCGACGGCAGGACGACCCGCGACTTCATCGCCGCGCTGGCGAAGAGCTCGCCCAATACCACCACCCTCGTCGACGAGGCGTATTTCGAGTACGCCACGATGCCGGGCTACGAGACGATGATTCCGCTCGCCGTCGACAACCCGCGCGTGGTCGTCGCCAGGACGTTCTCCAAGGCGTACGGAATGGCCGGCCTCCGCATCGGGTACGCCGTGGGGCACCGCGATGCCATCGCCAAGCTCCGGACGTGGGACGGGGATGGCGCCGTGAACGTGCTCGGCCTCAGCGCAGCCCGCGCCGCACTCGGGCAGAGCCCGGACATCATCAAGTCAGAGAGCATGCGCAACACGCAGGCGCGCGCCTTCACGGCCAAGTGGTTCTCCGATCGGGGCTACACGCCCACCGATTCGCAGACGAACTTCCTGTTCGTGGACATCAAGCGCCCCGTTCGCGGCTTCCGTGACGCCTGCGCCAAGCAGGGCGTGCTCGTCGGACGCGACTTCCCGCCCTACGAGAAATCACATTGCCGCATCTCCATCAGCACGATGGAGGACATGCAGCGCGCAGTGAAGGTGTTCGAAGAGGCGCTCGCGCAGCCTGCCCAGGCAGCGGCGTAGAGGCGCCAACACGACGCAGGCAGCCGGGTGCGGGCCTTCCCGGAAGGTCCACATCCGGCTGTTCTTTGTTCCTCCGGCCCCCCCGCCACTCCGCGATACGCCGCCGTGTGCGCGCCAATCGCGCGTGATACGCTGACCCATGCCAGCATGGTGATCGACGTTCACAACCACTACTATCCCCCCGAGTATCTCGATGCCGTGAAAAAGGGCCCGACCCGGGTCAGGCTCGACTACGACACGGACGGCAACCCGCGGCTCCACTATCCAGGCGACTACAACATTCTCGTGCCCGGGCATCGCGATCTGGACTACCGCGAAGGCGTGCTCGGCACACACGGTGTCGACCTGCAGGTGCTGACCTTCACGACGCCTGGCGTCCATTTCGAGGACGCGCCGACCTCGGTGGGGATGGCGCGTGCGGTAAACGACGCGTTCGGACGCGAGCGGCTGCGTCGTCCGCGGTTCACCGCGCTCGCGACGCTGCCGCTGAACGACGCTGCGGCATCGGTCGTCGAGCTGGAACGGGCGATGACCGATCTTGGTCTGCCTGGGGCGATGGTGTTCAGCAACGTGAACGGCCAGCCGCTCGCCGACGCGGCCTTCGAGCCGCTCTGGAGCACGGCCAACGAGCTGGAAGCGGTCATCTACATCCATCCGGCGCACCCCGCCAGCGTGCAGGGCATGGAGGATTACTGGCTGACGGCGCTCGTGGGCTTCCTGTTCGACACGACGCTGGCCGCGGCCCATTTGACCTTCGCGGGCGTGCCAGAACGTTACCCGCGTATCACGTGGGTGCTCACGCACATGGGCGGCGCGCTCCCGTACCTGTCCGAACGCTGCGATCGCGGGTACGAGGCCTTTGCCGACTGTCGCCGTCACATCTCGAGACCGCCGAGCGAGTACTTCAAGCAGTTCTATTACGACACGGTGAACTTCAACCCGGACGCGATCGAGTTGGCGATTGCCTTCGCCGGGGCCGATCACATCCTGGCCGGCAGCGACTATCCCCATCAGATTGGGAGCATCCCGAAGATGCTCGCCGCCCTCGAGAAGATCGAGGTCACCGACGCCGAGCGGGCGGGCATCCTGGGTGGCAACGCCGCGCGGGTGTTCGGGATCGCCTCGCGCTGACGCGGCAGGCTCGGGCGGGGTGGGTCGCGATCACCCGCCGATCAACACCGACGGCCCGTATCGGGCCGCGAGAGGACAGGAGGAGCGATGCGACGACAGTGGATTCTGACCGGGGCGGCCGCGGCAGTCTGCGCCGCGGGTGTGGCCGTGGGGGCGCTCCAGCAGCAGGCCTCGCAGACGCGTCGAGAGCCGCAGTTCGACAACGAACACGTGCGGGTGTGGAAGTCGATCATCATGCCCAATCAGCCGCTGGCGCTGCACCGCCACGAATTTGGCCGCACGATCGTCGTGCTGCGGGGTGGGGCGTTGGACATCGTGGACGGGGAGAGCAGGACGAAGAAGACCCTGCAGTGGGAGACCGGGAAGGCCTACTGGCTGGACAAGGATCCGCCTGGAGAGATGCACGGCGATCTGAACCGTGGCTCGTCGCCCATCGAGGTCATCGTCGTCGAGATGCGGAGGTAGCGAGAGACGAGGCACCTCATGCCTCGGTCGCGACGTCGGGGACGCTCGCGGCCGTGCCGTCGACGTCTTCACGGTTCGCGACGGAAAGATTGCGGCGACGCTGGCCTGCGTCCAGGGGTCACCGCGTCAGTGTCCGGCACCGGGCGGCCTGAGCCTCGTGGCGAAGTCGTGCACCGCGTTCCAGTACGCCGCGGTATCAGCGGGCACGGAGTCGTTGTGGCGGCCTCCGGGGATGGCGACGAAGGTCTTGGGACCCCGGATCGACTCGAACAGGCGCTGACCCTGCCGGAACGGGATCACCTCGTCGCGATCGCCATGGAGCACGAGCGTCGGGCACTCGACGGCGGACATGAACGCCGCGGTCGGAAAACGATAGCTGGACGCGAACGACAGCAGCCAGACCAGGGGATTGCCCTGCAGGACGCCGCGGATGGACGGGAAGCCAGCCTCCAGGACCACGCCGTCCGGCGCGCGGACGCTCGCCGCGTAGGCCGCCATCGTCGTGCCGAGGGAGCGGCCCCAATACACGAGGGGCATCGCTGGATCTCGCGGCGGGGCCGCGACGAACGCCAGCGTCGCTTCGACGTCCCGATACAGCCCCTGCTCGGTCGGCGCGCCGGTGCTCAGGCCGTACCCGCGGTAGTCGAGGGCGTACAGCTCGAATCCCTGCCGCCACAGATCAACGAGGATGGGAGCCCACATCGACAGATTGCCCCCGTTGCCGTGAAAGTACACGACGCGCGCCCGGCCATCGCTGCGGGGCAGGTGCCAGATCAGCACGCGCTCCCCGTCGGCGGTGCTGACCGTCGTGGCCGTGAATTCGACGCCAAACGCCTGCGGCGTCACGTCTTCACCCGACAATGGGAAGAACGCCAGCCGGCCCTCGACCAGACGCACGAGCCAGCCCACCACGAGCAGCGCGACCATTCCAATCGCGATGGCGGTAATCCATCCCCAGGTGCTGCGCATCGGCTCTCAGTGTAACGAGTGAGGCGGTATGCTGTGCAGCATGACGCGAATCGCGACAGCGCTGGTCGTCGTGGGGTTGATCACGCAGCCGTCCGCTGCCGGACGGCAACGCCGCCCACCGCCGGCGGCCATGACCGTCCCGTCCTTCGAGGTCGTCGACCAGTCGATCGAGCAGTTGCAGCACGCGCTGCAGACGGGAGAGGTCACCTCGCGTGCCCTCGTGGATCATTATCTCGCACGCATTGCGGCCTACGACCGGCAGGGGCCCCACCTCAATGCCGTGGTTGCGTTGAATCCGTTGGCGCGCCAGGCGGCCGATGCGCTGGACCTCGAGCGGGTGGCGAAAGGTCCGAGGGGACCGCTGCACGGGATTCCCGTGCTCGTCAAGGACAACTACGAGACGATCGAGATGCCGACCACGGCCGGATCCATCGCCCTGGCGACCTTCCATCCGGCGCGCGACGCCTCGCAGGTGAGACGACTCAAGGAGGCTGGGGCGGTCATCGTGGGCAAGACCACGATGCATGAATTGGCGGCAGGCATCACGACCGTGGGATCTCGATTCGGGCAGACCCGCAATCCCTACGACCTCGACCGCACGCCTGGCGGCTCGAGCGGAGGCACCGGCGCGGCGGTGGCGGCCTCCTTCGCCGCGGCGGGCATGGGAAGTGACACGTGCGGGTCGATCCGCAATCCCGCCTCGCACAACAACCTCGTGGGCCTGCGCGGCACCCAAGGTCTGTCCAGCCGGAGCGGCATCGTACCGCTCTCGACGACGCAGGACATCGGCGGGCCGATCGCGCGCACCGTGACCGATCTGGCCATCATGCTCGACGCGACGGTGGGCCCCGATGCGGCCGATCCGCAGACGGCCGCGAGCGCCGGTCGCATTCCGCCCTCGTACCGCGCGGCGCTGAACGACAAGGCACTCGTCGGGGCCCGGCTCGGTGTCGTGCGCGGACTGGTCGGCGCGGCGGCCGAGGATCAGGAGGTGGCCGGCCTGGTGAACAAGGCGCTCGAAGCGCTGAAGGCTGCCGGAGCCGAGATCATGGACGTGGTCATCCCGGGGCTCGACGAGCTGCTGCGCGACAGTTCGATGATCAACGCCGACTTCAAGCACGACCTTGCCGAGTATCTGTCGCGGGCCGAACACGCCCCGGTGAAATCGTTGGGGGAGATTCTCGATCGCGGCCTGTACCACGCCCAGCTCGAGGCGACCTTCCGGGCGCGCAATGCCGTGGCATCGCGAGACTCGGACCAGGCGCGCCGGGCGCGCATCAAGCAGACGGCTCTTCGTCAAGCCGTCGACGCCGTGCTCGAGGAGCACCGGCTGACAGCCCTCGTCTATCCCACGCTCCGACGCAAACCCGCGCGCATCGGCGACGCCCAGGGCGGCAGCAATTGCCAGCTGAGCGCGCACTCCGGCCTGCCCGCGTTGAGCGTGCCGGCCGGCTTCAGTGCCGACGAGGTGCCCGTGGGCATCGATCTGCTTGGGGCCGCGTTCACCGAAGCCTCGCTGCTCTCGCTCGGCTACGCCATCGAGCGCGCGTTGCCCTTGCGGCGTCCTCCGTTCAGCACGCCCCCGCTCGTGGCGGGAAAGGCGCCGCCAGCGACGGTGGTCGTGATGAGCTTCGATGCGGCCATCCGTCCGGACGCGAAATCGGCGCGCGGCGCGGCGCCGGTCCTGCGCCTCTCCTACGATGCCCCCACGGCGGGGCTCGAGTACGCGTGGTCGGATCCCGCGGGAACCGGCTCGCGCCCGACGGCCATCTGGGTTCACGCAGGCAGCGTCGGAAAGCCGGGGGCGGCGCGGCATCAACTGGTGGCCGCCGGCGGGCCGGCCAGCGGCAGCGTGAAGCTGTCGGCGCAGGATCGCCGCGACCTGGCCGAAGGGCGCCTGCTCGTGCGCCTCTATGTTGCGGACCGCGCGGAACCCGCGGCCGAGGCGGCCTTGATGCTCGGCGGACCACGGTAGCGCGGCACGCATGGTCCGCAAGCTGATCGAGCATCTGCTCCTCTGGCTGGCCGCGTCGGCGATTATCGTCCTCGGCGTGAGTTGGGCCTACACGTTCGGGTTCACCTCCTACCGCCCGCATCTGCAGCTGATTGGGCTCGTCGCCGCGACGCTGGCGACGACGCTGGCCGCCGCATTGGTGCAGCGCGCTCCGCTGGCCGTGCTGGCGCTCGTCGTTCTCTCGGGCGGGAGCTGTGGGGTGGGTATCTGGTTGATGCTCGGCGGAGCGGTCTCGACGGGGGCCGGCTATCTGGTGCTGGGCTTGATTTACGTCGCGGCCCTTGGCCCTTCCTGCGCACGCTGGCTGGCGTCGAGAAGCGCCGGGCCCTGACGCCGCTCGTCCTCGAGGGACCCGTCCGCCGCTCAGCGGGTGGGCCCCCGGCGGTCAACCACGACCTTGCCGTCCTTCATGACCCACCGCACGCCGGTGAAAAGCGCGTCGATCTGGGCCAGGGGGTCGCCCTCGACCGCCACGAGGTCGGCGAGGAGGCCAGGGGCGATGCGGCCCAGGTGGGCCGCCTGGTCCAGGAGCGCGGCGGGCACGGTCGTGGCCGTCGCCAGGGCCTGTGCGGGGGTCATGCCCGCTTTCACGAACCACCCCAGCTCCCTCGTATTCTGGCCAAACATCGAGTAGACGGCGTCTGATCCCATCGCGATGCGCACACCGGCCCTGACCGCGCGCTGCAGCGACTCGAAGTTCCGCGCGATGTAACGCTCCAACGCCACTTCGGCTCCTGGCGAGAAGCCGTACTCGTGTCTGGCATCGATGTAGTAGCGGTTGTGGTCGACGGTCGGGACCCACACCGTCCCCCTCGCCACCATGGCCGCGATCGTGTCCGCGTCGAGATCGGCGCCATGTTCGATCGAGTCGGCGCCTGCCCGAACGGCGTCGGCCACGCCGGCGGCGCCGTAGGAATGGATCGCGACGCGGACGCCGAGCGCGTGCGCGGCGTCGACGACCGTGGTCATCTGCGCGAGATCGAGGGTCTGGGTTCCGTCCACGTTGTCGAATCCGCCGCGCGAGCCAAAGACCTTGATCCAGTCAGCGCCGGCTTTCACACGAGCCGACACCAGCGCGCGGAGCGCGCCGCCATCGAGGGGGGTCGCGGAGGTCGCGGAGATCCCCGGACCGGAGACGAAGAGGCGCGGACCGATCATCGCGCCCGTGCGGATCAGCTCGCGCATGGCCAGGTCCATGTCGCCGCTCGCATTCAAATCGCGCAGCGTGGTGACGCCGGTCTCCAGGGCGCGGCGGGCGTTGTCCTGGGCGAGGAACACGGTCACCGCCGGTAGGCGGCGTTGGCCGCGTGGCACGGTTCCGGGCGTGCGATCCCAGTAGTAGGTGACGTGCGTATGCGCATCGATGAGCCCCGGCAGGCCCACGTAGCGACTGAGATCGATCAGGGTGGCGCCTGCCGGAACCACGCCGTCGGCCGTGACACGGGTGATCCGCGTGCCGTCGATGAGGACCAGCGCGCGATCGATCGTGCGTTCGCCGTCCCACAGCCGTCCAAATCGCACCGCGATCGGCTCGGAGACAGGCGCGCCGGACGCACCGATGACGGCGAGCCCGGCCGTGAAGGCAACCGCCACGATCGCCGGGCAGCGCCAGGGAGACCGTCCGTCGCGGCGGCTACTCATCCGTGCGGGCCGCAGTGGCCAGGGCATGGCGGTCGACCTTTCCAAGGTGCGTGCGAGGCAGGGCGTCGACGAACACCACCGCCCGCGGATACTTGTATGGTTCCAGGCGGCTCTTGGCAAACACCTGAAGGGCCTCCGCGAGCTCGGGTGAGGGGTGATCGGAGACCACGAAGGCGTGCGGCTTGATCAAGCCATCTGCGGTCTTGACACCGACGACGGCGACTTCCTTGACGCTCACGTGCTGGAGCAGGCAGTTCTCGAGCTCGCCTGGTGACAACCACTTGCCGCTGACCTTGAGCATGTCGTCTGCGCGGCCGCAGTAGACGAAGGTGCCGTCGGGATTGCGGCGGAGCATGTCCCCGGAGACGTACCACTCGCCCTGGAAGGCCCGGCAGGTGTCTTCGTGGCGGTGCCAGTACCCGATGGCACGGGAGTCTCCTCTGACCCACAAGGTACCAACCTCGCCCTCCGGCACCTCACGGCCGTCCTCATCGCAGAGCTTCACGTCGAAGCCATCGACGGCCTGGCCGAGCGTGCCCGGGACGACCGAGCCCGGACGATTCGAGAGGAAGATGTGCCACATCTCGGCCGTGCCCAGGCCGTCGAGCAACTCGGTACCGAATGTCTCGAGCCATCGGCGGTGGAGCTCCACGGGCAGGGCCTCCCCGGCGGAAGTCGCCAGGCGAAGGCTGGTCAGGTCGCGCTGGCGCGCCGCCGGGTGCGACACCATGTGCCGAATCATCGTCGGGACGGTGATCAGGACCGTCGGTCGATGGCGTTCGATCTGGGCGAAGACCGAGTCGGCCGTGCTGTGCTCGGAAAACAGCGCGCACGAGGCGCCGACCGAGAACGGAAACAGCAGGTTCGATCCCAGCGCGTAGCCGAAATACAGCTTGGGCACCGACAGCGTGATGTCGCTGGCCTGCAGCCCGAGCAGCGCGCGGCCGTAGAGCTCGGTCGTGTTGACGAAGGATCGGTTGGTTTGGATGACCGCCTTCGGCTGCCCCGTCGTGCCCCCGCTGAACAGCCAGATCGCGGCATCGTCTGGGTGCGAGGGGAACGTGGCGTACTCCGATGAGGCGACGGCCAACTCATGCTTCAGGCGGGCATCACCGAGATCGAAGAGGGTCGGAGACGTCGCGAGCGACGCACCCACCGCCTCGAACACATCGACGTAGGCGCGATCGACGAAAGCGGCACGCGCCCGCGTGTAGTCGAGGAAATACGCGATCATCTCGGCGGGCAGGTCGGGGTTGACCATGACCGCGACCGAGCCGTGACGCAGAATGCCGAAGAGGGCGCCGACAAACGGGGCGCCATCGGGCAGCGCGATGACGACGCGCTCTTCCGGCCACACCCCGGCGTTGGCCAGGACCCGGGCGCATCGGCAGCTCAGCCCGGCGATTTCCTTGTAGCTCCAGTTCCGATCCTCGGTGCGGATCGCCGGCCGATGCCCCAGGCCGTCCAGGAGGCGCTGGTCCAGGAAGTAAGTCGCGAGGTTGAGCTCGTCAGGGATGTCGATTCCCATCGCGCGCATCCTATTGTCCCGGCCCAGTGATTCGCGACACAATTCGCGGGCGGCGCATCCCGCCTCGCCGCGTTGCTCGTCGCTCAGATATCCCCAATATCCTCGCTCCTCGCGCCTTGCGATCCGGGCGCGGCGCTCCACGACTTATGCCACGAATCACTGGGCCGGGACACTAGCAGGGGGATTGAGCGTAATCTATCCCTCGCATGTCGGTCCATCGCTGGGCGTCTCTGACCTGGCCCGCATTCCGTGCAGTCTCGTCGGAAGGCTTCCTGGCGGTGCTGCCGCTGGGCGCCTTGGAGGCCCATGGGCCCCACCTTCCCCTGGGAACGGACATCGTGATCGCCGAGGCCATGGCTCGGGCCGGGGCGGAGCGGCTGTCCCTGCGCGGCTTCCACGTGGTCTGCCTGCCAGCCCTCCCCACCTCGCCGGCGCCGTTCGGCAAGGCGTTCGCAGGAACGGTGGACACGCCGGGCGAGGCGACGACGGCCATGGTGGCTGGGGTGGCGACGAGCGTGGCGCGTCACGGGGGACGAGCAACCGTCGTCGCCAACGCCCACCACGACCCCGCTCACGTGGCGGCGATCCGTGACGCCGAGCATCTCCTCGTGCGTTCGGGGGCGGGCAGGCTGATTTTCCCGGATCTCACGCGGCGCCGCTGGGCGCGATTCCTGGGCGACGAGTTTGCCACCGGAGCGTGCCACGCAGGCCGCTACGAAGGCTCGATCGTGTTGGCGGACGCGCCGGCCCTGGTCGATCGGGCGCGGATGAAGGAGCTTGCCCCCAACCCGCGATCGCTCGTCGACGCCGTGCGAGATGGTCAGTCCACCTTCGAAGCCGCCGGCGGGCCCGAGGCGTATTTCGGGTGGCCGGCGGACGCCAGCGCCGACGAGGGGCGTGAGATCATCGGACGATTGGGGGCCGTGATCGAACAGGCGGTGCTCGAAGCCCTCGCGACCTCCGATCATCCACACCATGACTGACAACGCGCGACGAGAGACGACCAGCGGGCCGCTGGCCTTCATCAACCCCTCCCACCTGGGGCGCCCGGTGGGGTATGCGCAAGGCGTGGCGGCCCCGCCGGGCTGGCGGGCCGTGTACGTCGCGGGTCAGACGGCGAGCCAGGCGCTCGATGGTGAGCGCCCGCTGTCTTTCGCCGATGAGTTCGCCGGCGCGCTGGACCGGGTGGTCGCCGTGGTCCGTGCGGCGGGAGGTGAGGCGGACCACATCGCGCGCATGACGGTGTATGTGACCGACCTCGACGCCTACCGCGACAGCCGCGCGGGGCTCGGCGAGATCTGGCAGCGACGCATGGGGCGACATTATCCAGCCATGTCGCTGGTGGGAGTGACCGGACTGGTCGATCCCAGGGCCAGGGTCGAGATCGAGGCCGATGCCGTGGTGCCTTCCGGGGGCGAGCGGTGACCGCGCCTTCGACGTTTCTCTACGCACACGATCGACCCTCGGGCGTGGTCACGATCACGCTGAATCGACCGGAGCGGCTGAACGCGCTGACCTTTGACGTCTACGCCGAGCTGGCGGAGACCTTCGCCTCGATTGGCGACGAGCCGGAGGTGCGGGTGGTGGTCCTCACCGGAGCGGGAAAGGCGTTCTGCTCCGGCGGCGACGTGCACGAGATCATCGGACCGCTGTTGTCACGCGAGCCTCACGAGCAGCTCGCCTTCACCAGGTTCACGTGCCGTCTGATTGCGAACATCCGGGCATGTCCTCGCCCGGTGATCGCGGCCTTGAACGGCACGGCGGCCGGCGCGGGGGCGGTGATCGCGGCGGCGTGTGACCTTCGGATCGCCGCGTCGTCGGCACGCATCGCGTTCCTGTTCACCAAGGTCGGCTTGTCCGGCGCCGACATGGGCGCGGCCTGGTTGCTGCCGCGCATCGTCGGTTG
Source organism: Acidobacteriota bacterium (assembly GCA_052389315.1). Lineage (GTDB taxonomy): Bacteria > Acidobacteriota > Vicinamibacteria > Vicinamibacterales > UBA2999 > JACCSI01. The sequence goes on along the minus strand of JBQTIE010000208.1, from coordinate 7,746 downwards.
TGGCCGCGCAACCGAGCTGCTGTTCACGGGCGAGTTTATCGGTGCCGAGGAGGCCTATCGCATCGGCCTCTACAATCAGGTCGTGCCCGACGGCGAGGCGCTCGCCAAGGCCGCCGAGATCGCGGCAAGACTCAGTCAGGGCCCGTCGCGCGCCCTGACCGTGACCAAGCGGGCGCTCGACCGGGAAGCGTCGATCCCGCTGGCGGGCGCCCTGGACGAAGAGGCCGAGCTGCAGGCGGCGCTCATGCAGCACGCGGATTTCCGTGAGGCCTACGAGGCCTTCTGCGAACGCCGGCCGCCGAGGTTCAAGTGAACCCCGTCGCCGCCTTTCTCGATTCGGCGCACGTGTCGCTGGCCGAGCGCCTGGCGTCGTGGACGCGATCGACCCTGGCGTCGCGCGTGCCCTGCGACGAAGACGACGCGGCCCGGCGGGAAGCACGCGTGCTGCTCGGCGAGCTGGGAGAGGCCGGGTGGCTCGACGCGATTGGACGCCAGGATGCGCTCGCGCTGTGCATCGTCCGAGAAACGATCGCCGCCGTCAGTACGTTGGCAGACGAGGTGGTCGCTATTCAGGGTCTGGGTGCCCTGCCCCTGGTTCTCGAGGGATCGGACGATCAGCGGCGGCGCTGGCTGCCCGGCATCCTTGGCGGCCGTGTCATGACGGCCTTTGCCATGACCGAGCCAGAGGCCGGGTCGGACGTGGCCTCGATGCAGGCCTCCGCGCGTCGTGATGGCGACTGGTGGGTCCTGGACGGGGACAAGCACCTCATCTCCAACGCCGGCATCGCCGACCTGTACCTCGTCTTCGCCAGCACGAGCCCTGATCGCGCCAGCCGCGGCATCACGGCGTTCCTGGTGCCCGCGGCGACATCCGGCGTCGATTTCGTGGCCGCCCAGGTCATGGCCGCGCCGCACCCGCTGGGGCATGTGAGGTTCCGCGAGTGCCGCGTGCCCGCCGACTCGGTGGTCGGACAGGTGGACACCGGCTTCGCCCTGGGCATGCGAACGCTCGATTGGCTGCGCCCCACCGTCGGGGCCGCCGCGTGCGGCATGGCGGCTCGCGCCCTGGACGAAGCGATCGCCCACGCGCGCCGCCGTCGTCAGTTTGGCCAGGCGTTGGCGGACATGCCGATCGTCCGCGAGAAGATCGGACGCATGGCCACCGAGCTCGATGCCGCGAGGCTGCTGGTGTACCGCGCTGCGTGGGAGCTGGCGCAGGGCGCTCCGAGGATCTCGGTCCCGGCCGCCATGGCCAAGAGCTTCGCGACCGAGACGGCGCAGCGCATCGTGGACGAGGCCCTGCAGATCTGCGGCGGCGTTGGCGTCCTCATGGGCCACCCCGTGGAGCGGCTGTATCGAGCCGTGCGTGCCCTCCGAATCTACGAAGGCGCCACCGACATCCTCCGTCAAGTCGTGGCGCGGGGTGTGCTCGAGTCGGCGGCACGCTCGTGAATCGTCCGATGCGCGTGGTCTGCGTCGGGGGAGGGCCGGGTGGCCTGTACTTCGCGCTGCTGATGAAACGAGCCAACCCTCACCACGAGATCCTCGTCGTCGAGCGGAACCGCCCGGACGACACGTTTGGCTTCGGCGTCGTGTTTTCGGACGCGACGATGGCGCGGATCGCGGAGGCCGACTCACAGGCGTTTGGCGCGATTGCGGCGCATCTGGTGCACTGGGACGACATCGCCGTGCACTACGGCGGGCAGTGCCTCCAATCGACCGGTCATGGCTTCAGCGGCATGAGCCGGCAGCGGCTGCTCGGCGTTCTCCTCGAACAGGCACGGGCGGCCGGAGTGCGCCTCGAGTTCGAACGGGAAGCCACCGACCTCGCCCAATTCCTGGACGCCGACCTGGTCCTCGGTGCTGACGGCGCCAACAGCACCACGAGGCAGTGGCTCGGCGATCGCGTGACGACCGACGTCGACGTGCGGCCAAACCGGTTCGTCTGGCTGGGGACGACGAAACCGTTTCCTGAGTTCACGTTCTACTTTCGTACCGATGCACACGGGTTGTGGCGTGTCCACGCGTACCAATACGCGGCCGATCGTTCGACCTTCATCGTCGAATGCCGCGACGAGACCTTCCGCGCCGCGCGGCTGGATCCGGCCGACGAGTCGGCCACCGCACGGTTTCTGGAAGCGCTCTTCGCCCGTGAACTCGACGGGCACCCCCTGATCGCCAACAGGAGCGTCTGGCGTCAGTTTCCGACGATTCGCGTGACTCCGTGGTCGGTGCGCGTGCAGGAGACCGCCGTGGTCCTGCTGGGCGACGCCGCGCACACCGCGCATTTCTCCGTCGGGTCGGGCACACGCATGGCGATGGAGGATGCCGCCGCGCTGGCCGAGGCCATCCACGCGCATCCAAGCGACCTCCCGGCGGGACTCGGGGCGTTCGAGGCCGCTCGACGCCCCGCCGTGGAGAGCCTGCAACGCGCGGCGCAGGCTTCGCTGCAGTGGTTCGAAGACACCGAACGCTACATGCGGCTGCAGCCGGTGCAGTTTGTCTTCACGCTCCTCACGCGTTCCTTGCGACTGACGCACGAGGATCTCCGGCGGCGGGATCCGCGATTCCTCGCACAGGTGGACGCGTGGGTGGCGGCCGAAGCGTTACGCCAGGTCCAGGCGCCCGCCGGTGTTCCCGAAGAGGCCGGCGCCGAAGGACACCAGCGCCCCCCGACGGCGCGGACCGCGCCGCCCCCACCGATGTTCACGCCGTTCCGCCTCCGCGATCTCGTCGTCCCCAATCGGGTGGTCGTTTCGCCGATGTGTCAATACACGGCGAGCGATGGGACGGTCGGCGACTGGCACGTCGTGCACCTGGGCAGCCGCGCGATCGGCGGAGCCGGACTGGTGATGGCGGAGATGACCGATGTGTCGGCGGAGGCCCGCATCTCTCCCGCGTGCGCCGGCCTCTACCAGCCCGAACACGCGCGGGCGTGGAAACGCGTCGTCGACTTCATCCATCGGGAAACGCCCGCCAAGGTGGGGATTCAGCTCGGTCACGCCGGGCGAAAAGGGGCCACCAAGAAACTGTGGGAAGGCGACAGCGAGCCGCTCGACGCCGGCGCCTGGCCGCTCATCTCCGCCTCCGCGCTGCCCTACTTCCCGGACCGTTCGCAGACGCCCCGCGAGATGACGCGCCGCGACATGGACGAAGTAACCGGCGAGTTCGTGAGCGCCACCAAGCTTGCGCTCGCCGCCGGGTTCGACCTGCTCGAAATCCACATGGCCCACGGCTACCTGCTCGCCTGCTTCATCTCGCCCCTCACGAATCGGCGCGATGACCGGTTCGGAGGCGCCCTGGTCAACCGGATGCGGTTCCCCCTGGAAGTCTTCGATGCCTGCCGCGCCGTGTGGCCACCCGAGCGCCCGATGAGCGTGCGCATCAGCGCCGTGGACTGGGTCCCGGGCGGACAGGATCCGGACGACGCCGTGGAGGCGGCCCGTCTGCTGCGGGCGCATGGCTGCGACATCGTGGACGTGTCCGCCGGCCAGACCGTGCCCGATCAGCGCCCCGCCTACGGACGCCTGTTTCAGACGCCGTTCGCTGATAGGATTCGACATGACGTGGGCATCGCAACGATGGCTGTGGGCAACATCTCGTCCTACATGGACGTGAACACCATCGTGGCGTCTGGTCGCGCAGATTTGTGCCTGCTCGCGCGCGCACACCTCTTCGATCCGTACTGGACGCGGCACGCCGCGCACATGCTCGGCTATCGCCTCCCCTGGCCGGACCAATACCAATCCGTAGAGCGCTACACACCGCGCTTCGAATTTCACTTTGGCGGAGATGCTTGAGTGGCAAACCTCGTGAATCCGGCCGACCCCTGCACGGTGGTGATCTTTGGCGCCAGTGGCGATTTGACGCGACGGCTGCTCATCCCGTCCCTCTACAACCTGGCCGAGGCGGGCCACCTCTCTGATCGCTTCGCCATGATCGGCGTCGGGCGATCGGGCACTGGCGAGGAGCTGCTCCAGCGGTTTCGCGAGGCCGTGGAGGCGGCCGAGAAACATCCGCCTGCCGACGACGTCTTGCAGCGGGTCACCGGCCAGTTTTCGTACGTGCAGGCCGACTTCGACGATCCCGAGGGGTGGAAGCGCCTCGTGGCCGCGGTGGACGCGAGTGGCCGGGCCGTGAACTCCTCCAACTGCCTCTTTTACCTCGCCACCGCTCCCGAGCAGTTTCTCAACATCTGCGAGCGGCTGGCCGAGCACGGGCTGCTGAACGAGCAGGACGGCGCGTGGCGGCGGGTCATCGTGGAGAAGCCGTTCGGTGTCGATTTCGGGTCGGCGCGTGAGCTCAACCGCCGGCTGACCGCGGTCATGAAGGAGGAGCAGATCTACCGGATCGATCACTACCTGGGCAAGGAAACGGTGCAGAACATCCTCGTGTTCCGGTTCGGCAACGGCATCTTCGAGCCCATCTGGAATCGGCGCTACGTGGACCATGTGCAGATTACGGTCGCGGAGTCGCTCGGAGTCGAAATGCGCGGCGGGTACTACGACCAGACCGGGGCGTTGCGCGACATGGTGCCCAATCACCTCTTCCAGATCCTGACGCTCACCGCCATGGAGCCGCCGAGTTCGCTCGAGGCCAGCGGGCTGCATCACGAACAGGTGAAGGTGCTCGATGCCATCGAGCCGCTCGCCGCCAAGGACTTCGGCGTCACCACGGTCCGCGCGCAGTACGAGTCCGGAATCGTTGGCGGCTCGCGCGTGGCTGCCTATCGGGCCGAGCCGAAGGTGAACGCGTCATCGCTGACCGAGACCTACGCCGCGTTCAAGATCAGCGTGGACAACTGGCGATGGGCAGGGGTGCCCTTTTACCTGCGAACGGGGAAACGGCTCAAGCAGAAGAAGAGCGAGGTGGTCATTCAGTTCAGGCAGCCGCCGCTCGCCTTGTTTCGCGAGGCCTCGATGGCGCCGCCCGAGCCCAACCAGCTCGTGATCTCCATCCAGCCTGAGGAGACCATCAAGCTGCGCTTTGCGGCCAAGGTGCCTGGTCCCGAGGTCTCCAGCATCCCGGTCGACATGCGCTTCAACTACGACGATCACTTCGGCGTCGAGCATCAGACCGGCTACGAGACGCTCCTCTACGACGCCATGACTGGCGACCGCAGCTTGTACAAGCGTGCCGACATGATTGAGTCGGGCTGGGCCGTGGTCGACGCCATTCTCACCGGCTGGATGGAAGATGGCTGCGACCTGGCGCGGTATCCGGCCGGCAGTCAAGGTCCGGCCGCGGCCGACCAGCTGATGGCGCGCGACGGGCGGCGCTGGAAGCCCCTGTAGCGCCGGTGCAGTTAAGTCGGTTCGCGGTGGCCGCCGAACTGCGCGCGCATCGCGGACAAGAGGCGGTTGGCGAAGTCTTCTTCGCCGCGCGAGCTGAATCTCGAAAACAGCGCGGCCGCCAGGACCGGCACCGGCACCGCGGCGTCGATGGCCGTGTGCGCCGTCCACCGCCCCTCGCCAGAGTCGCCGACGCGACCGGCGAATCCCTTCGCTTCCGGATCTTCGCGCAGCGCGAGTCCGGTGAGGTCGAGCAGCCAGGATCCAATCACGCTCCCTCGACGCCAGACCTCGGCGATCTCGGCCAGGTCGAACTGGTACTGCGGGGTGTGCTGGAAGACGTTGAAGCCTTCCGCGTACGCCGCCATGACGCCGTACTCGATGGCGTTATGGACCATCTTCACGAAGTGCCCGGCGCCGTGGCCGCCGCAGTGCAGGTAGCCGCGCTCGGCCGCGGTCAATTCGCCCTTCGCGCCAGGACGTCGGGGCGCGGCCTCGTGACCGGGCGCCAGGGTTCGGAAGATCGGGTCGAGATGGGCCACGATGGGCGCCTCTCCGCCGATCATCAGGCAGTACCCGCGCTCCAACCCCCAGACGCCGCCGCTCGTGCCGACATCGGCGTACTCGATCTGTCGCTGTCGCAGCGATTCGGCACGGCGGACGTCGTCTTGATAGCGCGAGTTGCCGCCATCGATCACGATGTCGCCCGGTTTGAGCACGGGCGCGAGCTCGTCGATCACCGAATCGACGACCTCGGCCGGCACCATGATCCAGACCACACGCGGCGGCGTCAGTTTGGCCGCCAGGTCCTCCATCGTCCACACCGGCGTGGCTTTGGCCTCGGCGGCGAAGGCGCGCGCCTGATCGGCCGACCGATGGAAGGCCACCACGTCGTGTCCGGCGCGGATCAGTCGCCGCGCCATGTTTCCACCCATTCGGCCAAGGCCGATCATCCCGATTTGCATGGCGTCACTATATAGGAGATCGGCCGCGTCCGCAGATTCCACCGATGACACCGAGGGGCGTCCACAGATTGCACGGACTCCACAGATTACCGACGATGACGCGGATGGACTGGCGCCATCGGGTTCGCCGCGCGATCATGGCTCCAGTCTCCTTGGCGATGCGGCGTCCTCGAGCTCACCCGGCGACGCGCGGCGCACCATGCGCCAGGCGGCCGGCGGCAGCCAGGCGATGCCGACGAGGAACACTGCGATGGTGAGAAAGGCCAGGTACGCTTCGGCGGGGTGCGTCGCGCGTTGAGACACGCCGCCAAGCGTCACGCCTTCGAACAGCAGCTGCATCGCCCTCGTGAGAGGCCCTTCGGCAGGTTGCGAGATCGCCGCCAGGATCACGAACTTCAGCGTGAACCCCACCCCGAACACGACGAGCAGCCCTCGCAAGACCCGCTGCCGATCCGGCCCTATCACGAGGGCCTGGAGCAGCAGGGACGTCATGACGACCCAGCCGATCAGTGCCGGGACTCCGGACTCGGGCACGAGCACCATCACGATCTGCGCCGAAGCCACGAAGGTGGTGACGAGCACGCTGAGACCGTTGGCGTTGGCGAGCGGGGACCGCGACGCGTGCATCAATCGCCCCGGTGCGAGCGCGCCACTCTTGATGAGCACTGCGAACAGGACGGTGGCGGCGATGAGCGAGGCGGGCGAGGGTGCCACGAATGTCTGGACGGCTCCTGGCCGGAGGGCGCCGGCAACGGCCACCGTCAGGAACAGCGCCGGGAGGACGCAGGCTTCTACCAGCGGCGTCACTTGCGGCTCCTGAACAGGCGAAGCGGATTCAAGTCCGAGGCGTCGCCGGTGAGTCCGGCCTCGAGCTCCGCCTTGACTTCGTCCGCCGACTTCATCTGCAGGTTCTCGTCGTCGACGACCAGGCGGTTGGAGGGGGCGACCGCGATGGCACGGTTGATGTGCGCGAGCCCTTTGGCAAACAGCGCATCGTCGTGATGGGTCCGATGCCACCCCTCACGGTAGAAGCTGTAGGCGATGTAGAACTGGGTCCTCGCGTCGCGAGAGGCCGGGTCGGCGCGTGCAAGCGCGGCGCGGGCCTCGACGAACTGGTCCTTGCGAAAAAAGGCGAGCCCGTCGGCAAACGCCAGCGCATCGGCGCTGTAGCTCCCCACATTGGCCGAGAGCGTGCCCACGGCCTCGGTGACCGTGCGGGGTTGCGTGGCGAACAGCCAGACGAGCACCGCCGCGTACGCGCACGTCAATGCCAGCCCGGCGCTCCGGACGTGCGTCTCTCGCATGTACGGTGATCTTACCCGCTTGCGTGTGAGGGGAGCGCGTGCGAGACGGGGGAGAAGGAGCCGCCGTGGGGCGGCTACTCTACGCGGTTGGAGAAACGAACCTAGAAGCCCTACCGAAGGGTGAACTGCGCCGTGCGCGTCGGGGAGAAGTTGAGCGTCGAGGTGATGCGGAGGGAAGTCGCGGAC
>JBQTIE010000207.1:0-8564 GCA_052389315.1 Acidobacteriota bacterium | reverse complement strand
TCTACGGCCCGCTGCACTTCATGACGGTGACGCACATCGCGGCGGCCCTCGGCCTCGCCGACCACCAGACGACCCACCTCGTGGACCTTGGGTGCGGCACCGGGGCCTGCGGCGCCGCGTGGGCCACAACGCTTCCAACGCCACCGGTCGTGACGGGGATCGACGTCCATCCCTGGGCTGTCAGAGAGGCCGGATACACGTATGCCGCCTTCGGCCTCTCCGCCGACACTCGCCGTGGTCGCGCCGATCGTGCGGCCTGGCCGCGGTCGGCCGATGCCATCGTGGCGGGCTGGCTGATGAACGAATTGGACCAGTCCGCACGCCAGCAGGTGCAAGCCCGGCTTCAGGCCGCCGCCGCGCGAGGCCTTGCGCTGCTGGTCATCGAACCCATCGCCACGCGGGTCGGGCCGTGGTGGGACACCTGGGCGGCCTCGTTTCAGGGTGCGCGGCTCGACGAATGGCGCGTCCGTGTGCGATTGCCGGACCTGCTGACGCGCCTCGATCGGGCCACGGGCCTGCGGCACGACGAGCTGACGGCCCGCAGCCTGTACGTCCCTGGCCGTCGTCCGCAGATCGGTCAATAGTCCACAGATTACGCAGATTCCACAGACTCTCCATTTTAAGCTTCCACGGATTCGCGGTTCTCGGCCCGCCGCCGCACCGCATCCCGAGCACCTGAGCATCCGACGCACCTGAGCGCCCGGCCGGCGCGAGCGCTCATTGAAACGATCCGCGCACCGGGAAAGCCCGCCGGATGGCATCCAGGAACGCAGAGGTCACGACGTCGAAGCCAAGATTCTCGAGGTGGATGCCATCGGTGCCCACGAGTGCGCGGTTGCCCATCAGTGGCTCGAGATCGACGAGGTAGACGTTCTGGCGTCCCGAGAGCAGTCGTCGCACCTCGGTGTTGAACGCGAGCACCTGACCGGATCCGTTGTGGCGGTAGAACCCCGTCGGGTCTGTCACGGCGTACGTGGGGTACATCGTCCCGACGAGCACGGGTACGGCCGTGACGGCCGCCGCGTCGAGCATCGCCCGCAGACCGTCGATCGTCCGTGAGACGCTGATGTCGTTGCTGAGGTCGTTGATGCCTTCGAGGAGCAAGACCGCTTGCGGCCGCCGCGTGGTCAGGACGGAGCGGAAACGGGAGAGGGCGTTGACGGCGAGCTCGCCAGGCAGGCCTTCGTTGAAGACCGTAAACCGCTGCGGCGAGTGAAACGTGTTGAGACTCACTTCCAGCCGTTCCGGATATCCGCCGTTGGCGGCCGCGTACATGTACGCGGAAAACCACGCCGAGGTCGCCCCCCACGTGATGCTATCCCCAAAGGCCACGAAGCGCGTGAGGCCCAGCGCCCGGGGAGGGACGATCGTCAGCGGTGCGGGCAGCAACGCCGTCGGAGTTTCCAGGAGCGCCGCCGGGGCCACGGCCGAGGGCGCGGTGGGCGTCTGCGAACACGTGGAGAGCAGGAGCGCGGCGACAGCCGCGCAGGCTATGCGGAGCATGACGACCAAGTTTATCGTGTTGGCCCGCGCTCGTCGCCATGGCGTCCCAGGAGCCCGTCTCGCGCCAGGCAACCGACCTGTCCCAGAATAGGTGGGCATGTTCGTGGCGTCCCAGCTCCGCCCGATGCTCGCGTCGCTTCCGACCCATCCCCCTCCCCTGGTGGACCCCCGCCTGGTGTACGAGCCCAAGTACGACGGCATCCGCGCCATCGTCTTGCTCGAGCCCGGATCGCCGGCGACGCGGACGCGCATCTGGTCGCGGCTGGGTAACGAGAAGTCCGGGCAGTTTCCTGAGTTGATCGAAGTGCTGAACGCGTGGGGGCGCCGGTTCGACGGACCGGTCGTCTTGGACGGCGAGATCGTCGCGCTCGATGCCCGCGGGCGCCCGGCAGGCTTCCAGCGCCTTCAGCACCGCATCAACGTCAGACTCCCGAGCTACCAGTCGAGCAAACCAATCCTCCGCCCGGATGAACAGCCGACGGCGTTCATTGCCTTCGACCTGTTGCGGGAGGGAGCACACGACCTGCGGCCACGACCGCTCATCGAGCGCCGGGCGCAGCTCGAGCGGTTGTTCGACCGGCATCCGCCCCCGGCAGAGGCGGTGAGGCTTGGCGAGCAGGCGGTGGGCGACGGCCGGGGGCTCTATGCGCGTGCCGAGGAGGAGGGATGGGAGGGCCTCATGGCCAAGCACGCCCGCTCGGTGTATCGAGACGGGCGTCGCGGGCCGGAGTGGCAGAAGATCAAGATCAACCAGCAAGACGATTTCGTCGTGGCCGGGTGGACGGAGCCCAAGGGATCGAGGTCCCGCTTCGGCGCGCTGATCCTTGGGCGCGTCGATGCCACCGGTCGGCTCGTTCACGCGGGCGAGGTGGGCACCGGGTTCACCACCTCCGAGCTCGACCGCGTGTGGTCCCAGCTCGAGCCACTTGAAACCACCGAGTGCGCGTTTGCGACCGCGCCGAAAACGCTCGGCCGGGCGCACTGGGTGAGGCCGGCCCTGCTCGCGCAGGTGCGATACACGGAGATGACCGACGAGGGGAGGCTACGCCACCCGTCGTATCTCGGGTTGCGCGACGACAAACAGGTGGGGCCCCTATCCGGCCAATCGGCGTCGCCCGCCGGGCGTAGGGCGCCGACGCGCCCGCGTCGCAGGCCAGCAGCAGCCACTCGGAACACAACGGATCCTCTCCGCGCCTGGTTCGCGAACGCCGATCACCTGACGGCCCAGCTCGATGACCTGGAGCACCGCAAGAAAGACGGCAAGCTCCGCCTGCCCGATGGCGACACGCTCGACGTGACCAACCTCCACAAGGTCTTCTGGCCCGGGCCCCGGTTCACGAAGGGGGACCTCATCCGCTACTACGCCCGGGTCGCGCCCCTCATTCTCCCGGTGGTGCACGAGCGGCCGCTGGTCATGAAGCGCTTTCCCAACGGGGTGGAAGCCGACGCGTTCTACCAGCACCGGGCGCCGGACGTGTACCCGAAGGGCGTGCGCATCGAGCACGTGCCCGACAAGGATGTGCCGACGATGTTCGTGGGGGGCGGGCTGAAGACGCTTCTCTACATGGCGCAGCTGGCGTCGATCTCGATGGACCCCTGGTTTTCGATGACCACGGCCCTGGACGAGGCCGATCAGGTGGCCATCGACCTCGATCCCCAGCCGGGCGCCACCTTCGCCCAGATTCTCGACGTCGCCCGCTGGGTGCACGACGAGCTGAGGCGCGCGGACGTGCCGGCGTTTCCCAAGACCTCGGGATCCGAAGGTCTGCACATCTTCATCCCGCTCCCGCCAGGCACCTCCTATCACGCGGGCATGCTCTTCTGTCAGATCGTGGCGACCCTGGTGGCGACCAGGCATCCGAAGGTCGCCACCGTGGAACGGACGGTGAGGCGCCGCAAGCCGGGGACCATTTACGTGGACTACCTGCAGAACATCCCTGGCAAGACGTTGGCCTGTGCCTACAGCGCGCGCGCCAGCGCCTTTGCCGGCGTGTCGGCGCCGCTGAGGTGGGAGGAGATCGACGAAAAGATCTCGCCGCAGGATTTCACGATCAGAACCATCGAAGCGCGCGTGCGCGAGGTTGGCGATCTGTGGGCTGGTCTCAGAGCCGGAACGCCCGCCGATCTGCAAGGCGCCCTGGACCGGCTGCAGCGCTGATCAGGCCTGATTGGCTTCAGCGCCTCCAGGGCGTTCACCCGTCCAACCGGGTGCAGCCGACGCCACGAGCGCGAGGTAGTCGGGGCGCACTGCGGAGTTGCGATGCCGGCGTGCCAGGAGAATGCGGCCGTCATGGATGAGGAAGACGCCCGTCAACTGCTTCCAATCCGATCCCTGCAGGCCCGCGCCGAACCCCGCGGCGAGCGCCGTGCGGAACCATGGCCACCACACCCGCGGGTGTGCCAGCTCTCGGAGCGTCCCCTGCTCGAGGCCGAAGGCGCGATACAAGTGCTTATCCGGGTCGCTGAGGCGCGTGAGGTCGTCTACGCCGTATTTGGCGAACCATTCGTCCGCCACAGCGGGGCTGGACATGTGCACGAACGCCACCTGCGTTCCCGCCGCCTCGAGCGCTGCCCGATTGCGGGCGATATCGGCCAGCGCCTCGCGGCAGAACGTTCAACCGAAATGGCGCAGGAAAATGAGCAGCACCGGGCCGCGCCGCTGCAGATCGTCCAAGGCGTCTGGCAGCGTGCCCTGCCAGCGTTCGTGGGCCACGACGCTCCCGTCTACGCGGCCGTGAGCTCGGCGTGGGCCCAGGATTCCAGCTTGCGGGCGTCCTCGTTGAAGCGCCGGATGCCATCGCTCAGTTTCTCGACGGCCATCGCGTCCTCGTTGTGCATCCAGCGATAGGTCTTCTCGTCGAGATGAATGCGCGGCTCTCCCGACGCTTTCGCCGAGTCGGGCGAGAGGCGTGGTGTGAGATCGCCCGGCGCATTCTGGAGCTCCTCGAGAAGGTCCGGGCTGATCGTGAGCAGGTCGCAGCCGGCCAGCCGCACGATCTGCTCGGTCTTTCGGAAGCTGGCGCCCATCACCTGCGTCGCATAGCCGTGTTTCTTGAAGTAGTTGTAGATGCGCGTGACCGAGGCGACGCCGGGGTCCGCGTCGGGCGGGATCTCGGAGCCCCGCGCCTTCTTGTACCAGTCGTAGATGCGCCCGACAAACGGCGAGATGAGCGTGACGCCGGCTTCCGCGCACGCCACGCCTTGCGCAAAGCTGAAGAGCAGCGTCAGGTTGCAGTGGATGCCCTCGCGTTCGAGCGTTTCGGCGGCGCGAATGCCCTCCCACGTGCTTCCGAGCTTGATGAGGATCCGTTCGCGGCCGAATCCCAGTTCCTCGTACTGACCAATCAGCAGGCGGGCCTTGGCGACAGAGGCCTCGGTATCGAAGCTGAGCCGCGCATCCACTTCCGTGGAGACGCGTCCAGGCACGATTCGGAGGATCTCGCCGCCGAAAGCGACCGAGAGCCGATCCATGAACGCCTCGGTCCGAGCGGCCTCGTTTCCGGGCACGCGGTTGGCCGCCCGAAGGGCTGTGCCCACGAGCGACCTGTACTGCGGTTGCTGCGCGGCTTTGAGGAGCAATGACGGGTTGGTGGTGGCGTCCTGGGGACGATACTTGGCGATGGCATCGATATCGCCCGTGTCGGCGACCACGGTCGTGTACCGCTTGAGGGAATCGAGCTGCGACATGCCGACAGCATACCCTGAACCTCGCGAGGCTGCGCCTCAGACCGCCGAGAAGGGCGGGTCTTGGCGGTCTGAGGCGTCCACCAGCATAGCTGACCACGTGTGGACGAAACAGACGATACTGGGCGCGCACTGGCATAGAGGTCGGCTGTTCCTTGGTGCTGAGAGCCCGTGTCTGAGGTGGACCCGGAGCCCCGCGAGCACCACAGGTTGTCGCAGAGGCGCCACGCGACGCCCGCCAGCCGCCGGACTCCCCCCACGAGCGCAAGGCAGGGTAAACTGCCCCCGTGTCCACCCTTCGCGAACTTCCCGCCTGGCGCGCGCTCGAGGCCCATCGTGACGACATCCGTCGCGGCCACCTGCGCGACTGGTTTCGAGACGATCCCGATCGCGTGGCACGCTGCACCCAGCGGGTCGGGGACCTCTTCGTCGACTACTCGAAGCATCTCGTGACCGCCGAGACGCTGCGGCTGCTCCGCGAGCTGGCCGCGGCGCGGGGCGTCGAAGCGCTCCGCGATGGGATGTTCGCGGGCGAGCGGATCAACAGCACCGAGGATCGCGCCGTGCTGCACATCGCCCTGCGCAACCGGTCCGACCGCCCCGTGGCCATCGACGGCCGCGACGTGATGCCGGACGTGCGCAAGGCGCTCGAGCACATGCGCCAGTTCTGCGAGCGCGTGCGCTCGGGCGCATGGACGGGGTTCAGCCAGCTCCCGATCACCGACGTGGTCAACATCGGGATCGGCGGCTCGGACCTGGGGCCGGCCATGGTCACCGAAGCGCTCACGCCCTACACGCGCGAAGGCCCCCGCCTGCACTTCGTGTCCAACGTCGACGGGTCCCACCTGGCCGAGACGATCAGCCAGCTGCCGCCCGAGACGACGTTGTTCGTCGTGGCGTCGAAGACGTTCACGACCGAAGAGACGCTGATGAACGCCCGCTCGGCCCGGCAGTGGCTCCTCGCCCGCGCGCGCGATGAGGCCGCCGTGGCGCGTCATTTCGTCGCGGTCTCGACCAACGCGCACGAGGTGCGCGGCTTCGGCATCGATACGGCCAACATGTTCGGCTTCTGGGACTGGGTGGGCGGCCGCTATTCGCTCTGGTCGTCCATCGGTCTGCCCATCGCCCTCGCCATCGGCTTCGAGCGATTCGAGGAACTGCTCGCTGGCGCGCACGAGATGGACGAGCACTTCCGCACGGCCTCGCTCGAGCAGAACCTCCCGATGACGCTGGGGCTGCTCGGGCTCTGGTATGCGGATTTCCTCGGCGCCGAGAGCCAGGCCGTGCTGCCCTACGATCAGTACCTCCGCCGGCTGGCGGCGTACCTCCAGCAGCTCGATATGGAGAGCAACGGCAAGCGCGTCGATCGCGACGGGCAGCCCGTGGACGTCCCCACCGGCCCCATCGTCTGGGGCGAGCCCGGGACGAACGGGCAGCACGCGTTCTACCAGTTGATCCACCAGGGGACGCGTCTCATCCCCTGCGACTTCCTGGTCGCGGCGCGCTCGCACAACCCGCTCGAAGGCCATCACGTCACGCTGGTCGCCAACTGCTTTGCGCAGAGCGAGGCGCTGGCGTTCGGCAAGACCGAAGACGAGGCGCGCGCCGAGCTCACGGCGCAGGGCCTCGAGCCGGACGCGATGGCGGCGCTCCTCCCGCACAAGGTGTTCCCCGGGAATCGGCCGTCGACCACCATGGTGTACCCGGAGCTCGATCCGAAGATCCTGGGGATGATCATCGCGTTGTACGAGCATCGCGTCTTCACGATGGGCGCCGTCTGGGGCATCAACTCGTTCGACCAATGGGGCGTCGAGCTCGGCAAGCAGCTGGCGCGGCGCATTCGACCGGAACTTGAAACCGACGACCAGATCGCGTCGCACGATCCCTCGACCAACGGGCTGATCAATCTCGTCAAGTCGATGCGGAAGCCGGAGGCGACCAAGCCGCGGCGGCGGACGACCCGCGGGCGCCGGGCCAAGAGCGCGGGATGAGGTAAGATCGGGCTCTCGCGTCTCGGTTTCCAGTTTTGAGTCGTGAGTTTTGCGTTGCGCCCGTAGCTCAGCTGGATAGAGCGTCGGCCTCCGGAGCCGAAGGCCACAGGTTCGAATCCTGTCGGGCGCGCCATCCGCCTTCGCCCGCCCCTGGGGTGCCGGCGGGCTGCGGCGCGATTGGCGCCTGAGTGCTGGTCCCTCGCCGAAGCTCCCGCGGAGCGAAGGCGCGTGGCGGGCGCGCCATTCGACTCGCCCGCGCCGCGACACTTACCGGTGACTCACGCGGTGCCGGCGCGAGCCTGGCTCGGGCGGGTTGACGCCCCCGCACGCGTGGCCCGAGTCGGCCGTCGCATCACCTCATGGCTCGTACAGCTCCAGACCCGGCAAATCCCGGAAGTCGGCCGGGTTCAGTGTCCAGAGCCGCGCCGCGTGTTCGACCGCGCAGGCCGCAATCGCGATGTCCATGTCGCGGCCTCGC
The DNA here is from genome assembly GCA_052389315.1 of Acidobacteriota bacterium. Lineage (GTDB taxonomy): Bacteria > Acidobacteriota > Vicinamibacteria > Vicinamibacterales > UBA2999 > JACCSI01. The sequence continues at coordinate 908 of JBQTIE010000207.1, read as the reverse complement.
GGGCGTCGGAGGCGGCGAGAGATCTGCGCGGCGCGCAGCGCCTCCGCCGGACCGAAGCTTCGCGCCTCGGCGGAGGGCAGCAGGCGCTCCTGATCGTCGAGCTCGTCGTGGGTCCGCGGACCGCGCAGCCACTCGAACAGGGCCAGGGTCGTGATGGCAATCACGTGGCCGGCGCCGACGGTGCGTTCCAGTGACGCCAGCGATCGCCGCGGCCCGGTGAGCGCATCGACCAGAACCGATGTATCGAGATGAACCGTCATCGCCGGGAACGGTTCCAGCCGCTCCGCCGCGCCCGGCGGATGTCGCTGAGCTCACGGTCGACGTCCGCCGCCGAGCGCGACGGGACGCGCCGGGCGATGTCGCGCAGAATGCCCAGCAGCCGATCGCGCTCCGGCTCGGACAGCTTCTCCTCACTCGCGGCGTAGGCCGTGATGGCTTCGCGGACGACGAGGCTCTGGGGCTTTTGCGTCCGCCGGGCGACCTGCCGGAGCGCGCGGACCGTCTCCTCGTCGAGCGAGAAGGTGACCTTGGGCACGGTGGCAATACTACCATACTACCAGCATGCCGGCCGTCCCCCCACGGACCACCGGAGATCGGCTTGGCGATCAAGAGTCTGCGAGAAATCGCAACGGTCGGTCGAGTTCTACGACAAAGCTGCGGAGACCGAGCCCAACGCCCGCCGATAACCGACCGCCACCACGGCACCCGGCGTGATCGGGCCGGCAGCCTTGATCACCATGCCACCGCTCAACGCCGTGGCCGGGGTCCCTTCCGCCACGCGTCACAGTCGGAGTAGGAACGCCGGTCACCCGGCGCCCCCTCCACAGATCCGGACGTGCGGGACTACCGCATCCGGCTCTTCCCTTGGGTAACGACGCCAAACCGCACGAGCGGGTACGGATGACAGA
>JBQTIE010000206.1:0-13368 GCA_052389315.1 Acidobacteriota bacterium | reverse complement strand
CCGGCAGCCACTCGCGCAGCGTCGGCGGCAGCAAGAAGTCCTGCTCCGGAAGATACGGTCGATACGTCTTGGCCATGCCCGTAATACGAGCGGACCGCTATAGTTGATTACTCGGACGGGCTCCTAGGGCTTGATCCGAAACCCGCCGTCCGGTGCGTTGTCCCGGTACTTGGTGTGACAGGTCGCGCACATCGACTGGAGCAACTTGAGGTGCTCGCCGGCCTTCGCAAAGTCTTTTTCGTCCACCGCGTCCTCGACGTGGTCCGCGTGTTCGGCGGCGTCGTCCGCCCAGTCGGCTGCGTCGCGCACGTTGCGGGCGTTCCAGAAATCATCCACCTCCTCGAAGAGCGCCTCCATCCTGCCGGCCTGCTGCTTGGCCATCTCGGCGTTCTGACCATCGACGCTCTTGCGCAACGTACCGACCGTTGATCCGATTTCCTTCATCAGCCTGTCGAGATCTTCGTCGGTCCACGTCCGTGCCATCTTGGCCGCGGCTGGCGGCGGGGCTTGCGCGACGAGCGTAACGGCCCCCAACAGGGCGAGCGGCACGAGGATCAGAACGGGGTGGACGAGCTTCATCGGCGACTCCTCGGACATGATACATGTCGCGCTTGGGGCAGGCTGGCCGGAGGACAGGCGAGGTCGCTGGCAGGCCAGGGTGCGCCAACCCGTCGGCGCTTTGAGCCACGCTCCAAGGCGTCAGGCCCGGGGAACGGCGGCCGGGGCGGCGTGGCGCCGGTCGCTCACGCGCGACAACACGAACTGGTCGAACTCCCAGAGCTGTCGCTCGCGCGTCGAGTACGGCCCGGGCAAGTACCCAAGGGAGGCAATCCCCTGCTGCGAGCGCTCTGAAATCGCCCAGTCCTCCCGGTTGGTCGTGTCCCAGAACTCCACCGCGTCTTCGTACACGAACCCAGGTCGCGCGATCTCGTCAGGGTGGAAGTGCCACTCGCTCACCAGGCGCGTGCGATCCGGCGCCTGCGGCCAGATCGACACGGTGACCATGTAGTCGGGATGCAGCGTGAGGAGCATGTTGGGATAGATCGCGAAGTAATGAACAGCCGAGGCGTCCGCCTCCGACAGCCCGGGAAGAATCGCACGCCTTCGCTTGCCGTCCACGCTGAGTGTTTCCACCCCGTCCCTGAAACCCATGGCCCCTCCGCAATACGTCTCGGTCGAGGGCACGTTCGAAGCTCCGAGGTAGTGGTGCATGCGGTTCAGCAGCGGATGAATCATCGGGCAGTGCAGGCACTCGTTGTAGTTCTGGACGATCAGCTTCCAGTTGGCGCGGACGTCATAGACCGTGCGACGCACCATGCGCAGGCCTTCCATGTTCCAGGCCGCGAAGCGGGCAGGCAGTTCGCCGACTTGTGCGGCGAAGGGGGCTGGAGCGTCGCCCAAGTGGATGAAGACGTGACCGGCCCATGTCTCGCACGCGACCGGCTTCAAGGGGTAATCGGAGCGGACGAAGCCTGCGACCTCATCCATCTGCGGGGCGCCGACCAGCGCACCGTGCAGATCGTAGGTCCATCCATGGTACGGACACTGAATGCTGCCGGGGAACGTACCCACGGAGGCGTCGCACACACGCGTGCCTCGATGTCGGCAGACATTGTGGAACGCTCGAAGCCCCCCCTGTCCGTCGCCGACGATGAGCACGCTGGCGCCGGCGACGTCGCGACGGAGGAACTGGCCGCGCCCGGCGACCTGCTCGACGCGTCCGGCCGAGATCCACATCGACGCGAAGATGCGGTGCATCTCCCGCGCATACCACTCCGCGTCGGTGTAGCAGCTTGACGGTAACGTGCGGCGCATCATGCTCGAGCACCCCTCGGGGCATGGTCCATGGTCGCCGGCTCCCTCGACGGTCCAACACACGTCGTCGCGGGCCCGGGGAAGCGTTGCAAGCGAGGGCAGTTGACCATGCGTGCGTCACCCCGGCGTCCCCACAGCAGGGAGCCGTCTCATCTGACCCTATCACTCTCATTCTCGTTCAAGCGCCCGCGGCTGTCGCCCGCGTTGTGCCACGCGACGGCAAGCGAGATTGGCGCCCGTCTCGGTGGCGCTTGACGTTGGAAGCCCAATGCCGGCGCGCACCCTGGGTGTTGCACCTGGCGCCCCTGCCACACCTGTGGTACATGTTCGCCCACCATGCACCGGACGCGACCTGCCGCACCTGTTCTTCGACGCGAGCTCGGCCGATGGGATCTCACGGCGATCGGCGTCAACCAGGTGATTGGCAGCGCGATTTTCCTCCTGCCGGCCGATGTCGCGCGCCAGGTCGGCGCGTGGGGCCCGCTGGCGTTCCTGCTGGTCGGCCTCGCCTCCATGCTGATCGCGCTGTGCTTCGCGGAAGTCGGGAGCCGCTTCGACCGTACAGGCGGCCCCTACCTGCCGGCGCGGGTCGCCTTCGGCCGCTTCATCGGCTTCGAGGTGGGATGGATGTTGTGGTTCACACGCGTCGCCAGCCAGGCCTCGGTGAGCAACGGCCTGGCACTCGCGCTCGCCTTCTACTGGCCGGCGCTCGCCGAGGGCACGTCGCGCGCCGCACTGATCATCGTGGTGACGCTGGCGCTCACCGTGATCAACGTCCGAGGCATCAAGCAGTCCAAGTGGGTGGTCAACACCTTGACCGTCGGCAAGCTGGTCCCCCTGGTGCTGTTCATCGCGGCGGGCGTGTGGTTCATCCAGGGCGGACGATTCGCCGACATGCCGCCGGTCACCGTCTCGCAGGTGGGCACGGCCGCGCTGCTGCTCGTCTTCGCGTACGGCGGATACGAGGTCACAGGAGTGCCCGCGGGAGAGGCGTCGAATCCGCGGCGGGATGTGCCCTTCGCGTTTGTCATGACGCTGGTGGTCGTGACCGTGGTGATGACGCTGACGTCGGTGGTGGCCACCGGCGTGCTGTCGGACGTCGCTGGCACGCGGACCCCGTTGGCCGATGGCGCAGCCGTCTTCATGGGTGCTCTCGGCGCGCTCATCGTCAGCGTTGGCTCGGCCGTGTCGATGACCGGAAACAACATGGGGCAGGTGCTCACCGGGTCGCGGACGATCTACGCGCTCGCTGAAAACGGCGATCTGCCGCGGTGGTTCGCCAGGGTGCATCCGACCTACAAAACGCCCTCGAACGCGATTTTCTTTACTGCCGGTGTCGCCCTGACGCTGGCGCTCACGGGGTCCTTCGTCCAGCTGGCCGCGGTGAGCGCGGTGGCGCGCCTGGTCATGTATCTGGCGGTGTGCACCGCCACGCTGGTGCTCCGACGGCGTGCCCCGGACGGCGAGATGTCGGCGGCGGGGTTCACGGCGCCTGGGGGCCCGGTCATCCCCGTGGCGGCGTCGGTGGTGTCGCTGAGCATTCTGGCCGGCGCCACGACCCAGCAGCTGCTGTCGGGGGGAGCCGCCCTGGTGGCTGGCGGCGCGCTGTTCCTGCTCGCCGTATACGGTGCACGCAGACCTCGTCTGTCCTGAGCCGGCTCATCCGGCGCTCGACTCCCCGGGCCTCCTGCCGGGGCGAGGCCGCCTCTGGCTCAGCGAACGAACTCTGCCGGGTCGCCGTCCGCCCGCTCCACCAGCGGCTCGTTGAGGAACCGACAGAGGGGGAGGATCGCCTCGAAAGTGGCCAGCAGCTGCTTGTAGAAGTCCGGGCGGGCCGCAAACGATGGCGGCTCCTCGCGCGCACCGAGAAACTGTTTGTGACGGAGGTACTCGGCCGCCGGATGGTCCTTGTCGAACCCACGGGGCACGCGGCTGAGGCGCTCCCCCTGCAGACCTCCGAGCCGCGTGAATCCCTGGGACCGGACGATGCGGTCGAGCCTGCGGTGGTGGGCCGCGACATGCTCACGAATCGCCTGCAGCTGGCCGCTATCGGGCGCATAGATCCCCCCACCGATCCACACCCACGTCGTGGCCACCTCGAAATACAACCCTGCGCCCTGCATGCGTCCGAGCCGTCGATGCGGAAACACCGCGGCGATGTTCGTCTTGAGGGGCGCTTTGTTCTCACTGAACCGCGTATCGCGCCACGGGCGGAAGAGCGACACCTTGGGGTCGGCGACCATCTCGGGCGCCACGCGCCGGAAATCGTTCGCGAGCCGCTCGACGATCGCGATCATCGGGCCGCGCACATGGGCTTCGTATTCGTCTCGCCGTTGATGAAACCACGTCCGGTCGTTGTTGCGCTTGAGCGCGCGGAGGAACGAGAGCGTCTTCGGTGTAAAGGGTGCTGGCACGGCAGTCGGGCTATCGTACTTCGGATCGGCTCCCACGCAGTTCAGCGACCTGTGCGGAGGTGCTCGGAATTCGTTGCCTGGGCTGAGGCATACTTGCGGGAATGCACGCATCCTCCGAGCGCGTCATCGACGCGCTTCGCGCGCGCCTCGGCGCTCGAGTGTCCATTTCCGAAAGCGTTCGCCACCATCACAGCCATGGCGAGTCCTGGCACGCCCCGGGGCTGCCGGACGCGGTGGTGTTTCCCGAGACGACCGACGAGGTCTCGGCGATCGTCGAGGCCTGTGCGCAGGCCCGGGTGCCGGTCGTTCCGTTCGGCATGGGCAGCTCGCTCGAGGGTCACGTCAACGCCATCCACGGCGGTGTGACGATCGACCTCACGCGCATGACCCGCGTCGTGCGGCTGTCGGCGGATGACCTGGATGTGACCGTCGAAGCCGGGCTCACCCACCGCAAGCTTGACGAACACCTGAAAAACACCGGGCTCATGTTTCCGGTCGATCCCGGCGCAGACGCCACCATTGGCGGCATGGCCGCGACGCGAGCCTCGGGCACCACCGCCGTCCGCTACGGGACGATGAAGGACAACGTGCTGGGGCTCGAGGTGGTGCTGGCCGATGGCCGTGTCATCAACACGGGCGGCCGAGCCCGCAAGTCGTCGGCGGGCTACGACCTGACCCGCCTGTTCGTGGGTTCCGAAGGGACGCTCGGGGTCATCACACAAGTCACGCTGCGGCTGTTCGGCCGGCCCGAGGCCGTCGTCACCGCGGTCTGTCCCTTTGGCGACATGGAGGGGGCAGCCCGGACAGTCATCTCGACGATTCAGCTCGGCGTGCCCGTCGCGCGCGTCGAGATCATCGATGCCGAGCAGCTGGCGCTGGTCAACCGCTACTCGAAGACCGAGTACCCGCTGGCGCCGACGCTCTTCTTCGAGTTTCACGGGATCAGCCAGACGGCCGTAGACGAGCAGGTCAGAATCGTGGAGGAGCTGGCCACCGAGCATGGCGCCACCGCGTTCGCCCGCGCGTCAACGCCCGAGCAGCGCAGGACGCTCTGGCAGGCGCGGCACAACGCGCTGTACGCCACGGTGGCGTCCCGGCCGGGAGCCAGGCCGTGGACGTCGGATGTCTGCGTCCCGATCTCTCGATTGGCCGAGTGCATCCTGGAAACCCAGGAGGACCTGCGTCGCTCGGCGATCACCGCGCCGCTGGTCGGGCATGCCGGAGACGGCAACTTCCATCTCATCTTCATGGTGGACACGGAGGATCGCGTGGAGATGGATGCGGTGAAGGCGGCCAACGCGCGACTGGTCGAACGCGCACAGCACATGGGCGGCACGTGTACGGGGGAACATGGCATCGGGTTCGGCAAGCTGGCCTATCTGGCCCAGGAGCACGGAGGGGCGCTCGACGCGATGCGCTGGATCAAGGCGGCCTTCGACCCCATGAACCTGATGAACCCCGGCAAGCTGGTCCCGATGCGGGCCGACAACACGTCGCCTGCCTCCTGATATCCTCGTCTCGTCATTCGATGGCCAAACGTACGCGCGAACCCTCGCTCTTCGATCTCCCTGACTCGACACGAGACGGCCCGGGCGGCACCGACGTCCCGCCGCCGCCGGGGCCGCCCGGCGGCGGTGGCAGCTTTCACGACGGCTCGGGCTCGGTGCCGCTGCACGAAGCGGCCCAGACGCGCTATCTGAACTACGCCCTGTCGGTCATCACCTCGCGCGCCCTGCCAGACGTTCGCGACGGTCTCAAGCCTGTGCAGCGCCGCATCCTCTACACGATGTGGCAGCAGAACCTCACTGCCGCCGCCAAGCACCGCAAGTGCGCCAAGGTCGTCGGCGATGTGATGGGCAACTACCACCCGCACGGCGACGCGGCCATCTACGAAACGCTCGTCCGCATGGCCCAGGCCTTCTCCCTGCGCGTCCCGCTCGTGGATGGCTCCGGCAACTTCGGCTCGCTCGATGGGGACGCGCCCGCGGCCATGCGCTACACCGAATGCCGGCTCGCGCGCGTGGCAGACGAAGTGCTGCAGGAGATCGAGCAGGACACCGTCCCGTTCCGGCCCAACTACGATGGCACGCGCACCGAGCCGGTCGTGCTGCCCTCGCGCATCCCCAACCTGCTCGTCAACGGCGCCACCGGCATCGCCGTCGGGATGGCGACCAACATTCCGCCGCACAATCTCGGCGAAGTCTGCACCGCGCTCATCAAGCTGCTCGACAACCAGGAGCTCTCCACCGCGCAGCTCTGCCGCTACGTCAAGGGGCCCGATTTTCCGACCGGCGGGCACATCCTCAACTCTCCGTCCGAGCTCAAGGACATCTACAAGACGGGTCAGGGCAGCGTCCGGCTGCGCGCCACCTGGGAGCGAGGCCCCGTCTCACGCAGCGGCAAGATCATCTACGTCACCAGCGTGCCCTACACCATCAACAAGGCGGTGCTCGTCGAGCGCATCGCCGAGGTGGTCCTCAGCCGCAAGATGCCACACCTGGTCGACGTCAAGGATCTCTCCACCGACGACGTGCGGATCGAGCTCGAATTGAAGCCTGGAGCGGACGAGCAGCTCGTGATGGCGTACCTCTGCAAGCACACGCCGCTGCAGACCACCTTTGCCGTGAACATGACCTGTCTCGTGCCCACCGAGAACGAGCAGGTGGGCCGCCCCGAGCGGCTCGAGTTGCACGAGATGCTCTGGTGGTTTCTCAAGTTCCGCCTCGATGTCGTCACCGCGCGTCTGGAGCACGAGCTGGCCCAGCTCAAGCGGCGCATCCACGTCCTCGAAGGCTTCGAAAAGATCTTCGACGCGCTCGACGAGATCCTCCGCCTGATCCGCAAGTCCGACGGCAAGGCTGACGCCGCCGAAAAGATCATGAAGCGCTTCGAGCTGGATGCCGACCAGGCCGACGCCATCCTCGAGTTGAAGCTGTACCGCCTGGCCCGCCTCGAGATTCTCGTGATCCAGAACGAACTCGCCGAGAAGCGCAAGCGGGCTCGACAGATCTCGACGATGCTCAACGACGAGGACGCCCGCTGGAAGCTCGTTCGCGACGAGCTCACGGAGCTGCAGAAGAGCTACGGGGAGCCTCGCCGCACGCGAATCGAAGAGGCCGAGGAGGTCGAGTACTCCGCCGACGCCTTCATCGTGGACGAAGACAACGTCGTGATCGTGTCGAGGGACGGCTGGGTCAAGCGGCAGAAGGAGGTCAAGGACCTGGCGACGACACGTCTGCGCGAGGGCGACGGCGTGTTGGCCGCCGTGGAGGGGAGCACGCGGGCGACCGTGGCGTTCTTCAGCAACCTGGGTGCCGCCTATACCGCGCGAATCGCCGACGTGCCCGCCTCCACCGGCTACGGCGAGCCAATTCAGAAGCTGTTCAAGCTCAAGGATGGTGAGCGGATCGTCGCCGCGATGAGCCTGGACCTCAGGGCGGTTGGGCAGATCAGCGCGCGCAAGGAAGGCGACGAGCCGCCCGTCCATGCGGTCGCGATGACGAGCGACGGCTACGCCCTGCGGTTTGCGCTCGACGGATTCGTCGAGCCCAGCACGCGCGCCGGACGACGGTATGCGCGCACCGCGCCCGGCGCCGAGGTCGTCGCCGTCGCGCGAACGACGGGCGACGAGGTCGTGATTGCCGCCACGGCCGAGGCGCGCGCGCTGCTTTGCCGCGCCGACGAGGTGAACTTCCTCTCCGGACCAGGCCGAGGGGTCATCCTGATCAAGCTGAAGTTTCCCGACGATCGCGTGATCGGCGCCCAGGTCTCGACCGGCGACCGCGACTTGATGACCGTCGAAACCAGCCGGGGCGCCGAGCAGACGATCAGCACCGCGAAGTACGAGGTGACGAGCCGCGGGGGAAAGGGCCGGGAGCTGCTGCAGCGCGGCCAGTTCGTAAAAGTGCTGCCTGGCGAAGTCGTGATTCAGTCGGTCGGCGAGAGAAGCTAGCGAGCGGCGCACCGTCGAGAAATGTGCCGCTGCGGCTCCGCCTCCCAAGAAGCAGTGTTGGCTGGCCCGGCCTCCGGCCGGGCAGGGAACACTTGACTCGAGTGGTTGGAGATCTGCAGAGTCAAGTCTTCTGGCGAGGTTGTCACACCAGCAAGCACAGCTAGCGACGGGCCACGTTGAGTTCGGCCAGCTTCGCCGCCACATCGGCGCCCGCCGACGAGGTTCTCACGGCCTTGTCGATGTGGATGATCTTGCCATCCGGGCCCATGTAAAACGTCCAGCGCGAGGCGACGCCAAGTCGGCCGACTACGCCGTAGGCGTTGGCCACGTCCTTGGACGGATCCGACAGGATCGGATAGTCCGCTTCCACATGCTCGGCAAACTTCTTGTTGGTCTCCGCATCGTCGACGCTGACGGCGAAGTAGGCGACGTTGAACTGCCGGATGGCATCGCCGCTCTCACGGAGCGACTTGCATTCGGCGGTTCACCCGCCGGTGAAGGCCTTGGGGAACCAGGCCAGCACGACGGCGCTCTTGCCCTTGAAGTCGGCTAGCCGATGTGTCCGGCCGTCCGATCCGGCAAGGCTGAAGCCGGGGGCGTCATCGCCCACCTTCAGCTCCGGCCCGGAGGACTGGCCAAACCCCAGGACACCGGCGGCAACCGCCATCGCCAGACCGGCCGCTGTCGAGACCGCAGTGCGGAATGTCATGCGCGCATGGTAGCAGACATCAGGTGTGATCCGAGCACGGCGACGGACGATGCCCGCGGGCAACGGCGCGGGTCACGCCGCCGCAAGGGAAACGGGAGATCGGATGTCGAACGACGCCCGCGACCTCCCACCGATGGGCTGGCGACACCCTCGGCACGGAGGGCACAAGGGAGCATCCGCGACCCGCCCGCGACATGTAAGATCGAACAGTGCGTCGGCCGCTGACACAGGTGATTGCCAGGTCGGCGCTGGCGATTCTGGCGATCCTCGTGGTGGCCCTGATAGCCCTCCACACGTCGCCCGTTCAGTCGCGCCTCTTGGGATGGTCGGCCGACTTTCTGCGGCGGACCGCCCAGATCGACCTCGCCGCCGGCCAGGTGCGCTTGAACCTCTTCACGCGGCGGTTGGAGCTGACCAAGCTCCGCGTCGCGGCCGTCGGACACACAGACAATCCGTTCTTCGTCGCCGAGCAGGTGAGCGTCGCGCTGCCGTGGGCCGCGTATCGGGGCGTGCTGGCCATCGAAGACATCCGTCTGGTGGCAGGGCGGATCACGATCACCCTCGACGCCGACGGGCAATCCAACCTGCCGCCTGGAGGAGAGCCGGCCGATCCCGACGCCCCGCCGTTTCGCCTCGACATCCGCAACGCGGGAATCGAGGGACTGGATTTCGAGTATCGAGATGCGCAGGGCCAGATCGCGGTGCAGATGCCGGGCATTCATCTGTCTCTCGCCTACGCCCCTGAGCAGGCCGCCGCCGTGGGAGTCCTGGCTATCGAACAGCCGCTCGAGGTGCTTGTCGGCGATCGCGAGATTCGCGTCGATCCCGTCCGCGCAGGTCTGGCCTTCGACGGCTCCGGCCTCCGACTCGCCGATCTGGGCTTGCGGACATCGGAGGGGACCTTCACGGTGTCCGGCGCGATTCAGCGCGCGTTGGACCAGCCCACGCTCGACCTCGCGATCACCGGCACTGCCGACCTCGCACGTGCGGCCGCATGGGCCGACCCCCCGATGCACGTGGCCGGCGAGGCCCGCGTGACGGCGACCATGAAGGGCCCACCGGATGCGTTGGCGATCGACGCCCAGGTGCGTTCGGAGAATCTCGAGCTCGGGCGCGAGCGCGCCATGCGGGCGGACGTGCAGGCCGCGATGACGCCGTCGCGGCTGGTGTTGCCGCGTGCGAGGCTGAGCCTGACGTCGGGTGCCGAGATGCGCGCCACGCTCGACATGCCGCTCAGCCCCGATGCGCCGCTGCGCGCCGAGGCCGAGTGGAAGGGACTCGATGCGCCCACGATTCTTCGTCTGGCCGATCAGGACCAACGTCCGCTCGGCGCAGTCTCGGGCGGCACGGCACGACTCGAGCGTTCGGCCGCCGGCGCCCTGACGATACGACTGCGGAACACCATCTCACCTCGGAGCGGACCGGGCCTGGTGCCCGTGGCAGGCGACCTGGATTTCTCGGTGACGGGAGATCGATGGCGCCTCACCCAGCGCCACGAGTTGGGGGGCACGCGAGTCGAGGGGACGGCGGGTGGCCGATGGGAGACGACCGACGTCACCCGTTCGACACTCGACGGCGCCCTCACCGTCGCAAGCGACGTCGAGAATGCGCTGGCCCAAGCCGGGCGACTCGGGGTCGAGGTGCCCACCGCGCTACAGAACACCTCCGGCCAGCTCGACGCCGCGCTGACGCTGTCGGGCACGCTCGGCGAGCCTCGAATTGCCGGCACCGTCAACAGCGCCGGCCTCGAGATTCCGTCCGTTGGCAGGGTCGCGCTGAGTGCCACACTCGATGCCTCGCCGCGGCTGGTCCGCGCCAATGACATCGACCTCTCCCTCGGATCGACGACGATCAGGGGCGAGGTCGGCGCGAACCTCTTGACCCGCCGGATCGACGGCGCGCTCACGTTGAACGCACCGTCGGCGGGCGCGCTGCTGGCCACGCTGGTGCCGGACACGCAGATCGACGGGTCGGTGACGGCCCGCGCCACACTCGGCGGGACGCTCGACGCGCCAGACATTCGCGCTGAACTGACCGGCTCCGATCTCACCGTCGCCGAGCAGGTGTTCGAGTCGCTCTCCGTGCGTGCGCGGGTGCTGGACGACGGGGTGACGATCGAGTCGCTGGGGATCAAGCAGGGCGCCGGTGCGCTCACCGCCACGGGCCGCTACTCGTGGAACGGGCGCTATACGATCGACGTCGAGAGTCAGGGGCTCACATGGCGGGGGCCGATCGCGCAGCTGGGCGACGCGGAGGTCAAGTTCGGTGCCACGTTCTCGGGCAGCGGGAGCCTGGCACGCCCGGTCGGCAGCGGCACGATCACGTTCGACGTCGGCGGCGGCTTGGCGGGCGACTTGATTCGCCAGGGCACCGCCACGCTGCGGCTGGACGGAGACACGGCACGCGTGGTGGGCAACGTACCGTCGCTCGGCGCCTTGCTCACCGCCACCATCTCGCCACAGTCACCGTTCACCTACGACGCGGTGCTCGTCGTCAACCAGCTCGATCTGGCGAAGCTGGCGCCCCTGGCGGGCATCGCCGGTGAAAGCCTGAGCGGCGCGGCGAGCCTGAGCGTGCTGGCCAAGGGGGCCTTGTCGGCCCCGGCAGACTCGACGGCGTTCGTGAACCTCCAGGAAGCCAAGGCCGCGGTGGCGGGTGTGCCGATCGCGCTGGCGGCACCCTCCCGCCTCGCGTGGGACGGCCAGGCCCTCACGGTCGACGGCCTCGAGGCGTCGGTCGGGCGCGGGCGGCTGGTCGCTACGGGCCGGCTCGATACCGGCGGTTTGTCGTCTGCGCAGTGGAAGACGGCCTTCGACGGCGAGCTGGAGGATCTGGTCGCGCTCGGTCGGCCGTTTGGTGTGCCCGCGGCCCTCATCGCGGCTGGTCCGATCGGCCTGACATGGCATACAACCGGCGGACTCGATCGATCCACCGCCACCCTGGTGTTGAGCGGCAGCACGGTGTCATGGGAAGCCTTGCCGTCGGTGACGGACCTTGGCCTGGACGCGCGGTTCGATGGTTCGACCGTGACGGTCACGCGCCTGACCGGCCAGTGGCAGGACGGGAAGATACAGGGGACGGCGCGGGTGCCCCTCGCCGCGTTGACGTCAGGTGAGGACGACCCGGCGCTACCGCCGGACAAGGCTGGTGTGGCGACGATACAGATCGCCGGCCTGAGTCAAGCCGCGCTTGCTCCGTGGGTCAGTCCAGTGGTGCTGTCGGGGATTGCCGGCCGCTTGGGCGCGACCGTGGAGGCGAGAATCCAACGGCCGTCCGTCGACGGGGTCACGGCAACGCTCACGCTCGACGAGGCGGCCTTCACGCTGGCGGGCGTCGATGTCGCGCAGTCGCGCCGGTCGCAAGTGACGTTCGCGGGTGGCCTCATCACGGCCACCGACGTGGCCTTCAACGCCGGAGGCAGCCCGTTGACCGTGACGGGCACCGTCCGTGTGGCACCGGAGGACCAACAACAGCTCGATCTGACCGTGCAAGGGATTGCCGATCTCCGGATCCTCTCGGCCTTCGCGCCAACGGTGGCGACGGACGGCGAGGCCCGATTCAACATGGGGATCGGGGGCCCGATGAGCGCACCCGTGCTGAGCGGGCGCATCGACCTCTCGGGTGCCGAGGCGGCGATCCGGGAGCCTCGTCTCGTGATCTCCGACGTGAGCGGCACGATCGCGCTCGATGGCTCGCGCGTCGTCTTCGACCGCCTGAACGGCAACGCCAATGGCGGGCGCGTCGTGCTCGACGGATCGTTCCTGCTCGATGGCTTCACGCCGGTCGAGGGAGGGCTGAGCGCGGTGCTCGAGCAGATCGCGCTCGACTATCCGATGGGTCTCCAGAGCGAGACCACTGCGCTCGTGACGATACGGCCCGGTCCCAGCGGGTGGAGCCTGACAGGAGACGTGCGCATCGAGCGCAGCGTCTTCAACGAGACGCTGAGCCTCGCCGCCATCGTCGCCGGCGGCGGCGCAAGCGCGCCCTCGGTGGCGGGAGAGGAAAGCCCCGCCGAACAGCTGCGGCTGAACCTGTTCGTCTCGACCCAGCAGGACCTCTTGATCGACAACAACTACGGACGGCTGGAAGCCGGCACCGCGATGCGTGTCGCCGGGACGGCCGCGAACCCCGTGCTGTCCGGACGGATCACGCTGCGGGAGGGAAGCGAGGTGTTCCTCGCGGGCAACCGCTTCCGCGTGTCGCGCGGGACTATTTCCTTCATCAACCCCAATCGGATCGACCCGGAGTTCGACATCGAGCTGACGACGCGGGTCTCGGGCAGCGAGATCACGCTGACGCTGGAGGGCACGGTGGAGCGGCTCGAAACCGAGGTGCGGTCCTCCGATCCCATGGTCGACTCCCGAGAAGCGATGGCGCTCTTGTTCGGCGGGACCCAGGCCGACGCGGCGGCGCTGCTGTCCGCCGAGCTCCTGGGCGTGACGGGCCGCGCGGTCGGCCTCGACACCCTGCGGCTCGAA
>JBQTIE010000205.1:0-53246 GCA_052389315.1 Acidobacteriota bacterium | reverse complement strand
TGCTGGGTGAAACGCGAGCCGCCGTGCAACAGGAGCTCGACCAGGCCACTCGCCGGCTCCACGAGCAGGCGGCCGCGGCGCGGGCTTCTCTCGATCACGAAGCGGAAGCGATGGCCGACGCCGTTCTTGCGCGCGTGCTTGGGCGCGCGTCATAACCCGAGACTCGAACTATGGAAGCCGGTAATCAGGTTGAACGCGGTTCAATATTCGAGCTTGTGAATTTATGAACAAGGTGCTCGTCGCGCTCGCGCTGGCTGCCGTCCTGGACCTCACCCCGGTCCTTGCACGAGGCGCGAACGAACAGCCCGCGCGAGAAACACCGCCTGCGACTGCCCACGACGCCCAGGCAACGGACGACCATGGCGAGGAGGCCCATGGGGTATGGAGCGGCCTGCTGTGGCCCACGGTGAACTTTGCCGTGCTCGTGGGTGGGCTCTGGTGGTTCCTGAAGGCTCCTCTGTCCACCTATTTCCGGGATCGCCATGAGGGGATCCGTCGAGACCTGGTCGAGGCTGCGCAGCTCAGAGCCGCGGCGAGTTCACAGCTGGAGGAGATCGATCGCAAGCTCCACGCGCTGCCCGCCGAGATCGACGCGCTCCGGCAGCGGGGCGCTGACGAGATTGTCGCCGAGGAGCGGCGGATCGGCGCGCTGGCGGTGGCCGAGCGCGAGCGTCTCGTGGACCAGACACGTCGCGAGATGGAGCTGCAGCTGCGGCTTGCACGGCGCGAGCTGGTGGACCACGCCGCGTCGCTGGCCGTGCAGCTTGCCAGCGATCGTGTCCAGCAGCAGATCACGCCCACCGATCATGATCGACTCGTGGATCGCTATCTGGGCCAGGTCAAGGACCATCGTGGCGCAGCGGGCGCGGGGAAGCGGTAGACGTTGAGGCGCGGTTCTCATCACGTCCGCCACGTCGTCCGCGTTTGTCCGGAGCCCGGCCACGCAGGTGTTGTCCACTGGCGACACCGCGACGCACGTGCGTTTCACAGGGGTCTCACGCGACGCCCCGCCAGGTCGAGACGATGTCAGTGAGAACCGCTGCGACTCGATACGCCAAGGCGCTGTTTGACGTCGCGCTTCGCGAGGCTGATCCGGCGGCGGTCGAAGACGCCCTCTCCGCGGTCGTGGGGGCGATGAGCGAGCATCGGGATCTGCATCGTGCCATGACGAGCCCGGGGATTCCCGCGGCGGCACGGATGGGCGTGATGCGGGCCATGGGCGACGCACTGGGCGCGCCTCCGCCGCTGGCGAAGCTGCTCGTCATGATGGCCGAGCGCGGTCGTCTCGAGCTGCTGCCCGCGCTGCTCGACGTCTACCGCGAGCGGCTGCTGGCGCATCGCCAGGTCGTGCGGGCCACGGTGGTGTCGGCCACCCCCCTCACGGCCTCCCGCGTGGAGGTGCTCGCACAGGGCCTAGGGGAGCTCACCGGCAAGCACGTCGCGATCGAGGCGACGGTCGACCCCTCGCTTCTCGGAGGTGTGGTCGCGCGCATCGGCAGTACGGTCTACGACGGCAGCATTCGGACGCAGCTCGAGAAGATGCGGCAACGGTTGGTCGAGACTGGCTAGGCGCGCTGAGCCGGGCACCCGGCTTTCGCGAACAGGGATTCGGGACGACACATGGAACTCAAAGCCGACGAAATTTCCAAGATCATCAGAGAACAGATCGGCAGTTTTGCCGTGGACGTGGACGTCGCAGAGGTCGGGACGGTCACAGCGCTCGGCGACGGCATCGCCCGGCTGCACGGTTGCGAGCGCGCCATGGCGGGCGAGATGCTGGAGTTCCCGCACGGGGTGTTCGGCATCGCCCTCAACCTCGAAGAGGACAGCGTTGGCTGTGTGCTGCTGGGCGAGTACCGGGAGATCAAGGAAGGCGATCCGGTCAAGCGGACCGGCCGCATCATCTCCGTGCCCGTCGGCGAAGAGCTGCTCGGGCGCGTCGTCAATGCGCTGGGGCAGCCGCTGGACGGCAAGGGTCCGATCCTGACTTCGCGATTCGCTCCCATCGAGCGTCTGGCTCCGGGCGTGGTCGATCGCCAGCCGGTGCGCGAGCCCCTGCAGACCGGGCTCAAGGCGATTGACGGCATGGTCCCCATCGGCCGGGGCCAGCGAGAGCTGATCATCGGCGACCGCCAGACGGGGAAAACGGCCGTCGCGATCGACACGATTCTCAACCAGAAGGACACCGGCGTCATCTGCATCTACAACGCGATTGGTCAGAAGCAGTCGACCATCGCTCAGCTCGTGCGCACGCTCGACGAAAACGACGCCCTCCGCTACAGCATCGTCGTGGCTGCCGCGGCGTCGGATCCGTCGCCGATGCTGTATATCAGTCCGTATGCGGCGACGGCCATGGGCGAGTTCTTCCGCGACCGCGGCCGCCATTCCTTGCTGATCTACGACGATCTGTCGAAGCACGCGCAGGCGTACCGTGAGATCTCGCTGCTGTTGCGGCGTCCCCCCGGTCGCGAGGCGTACCCCGGCGACGTGTTCTACCTGCACTCTCGCCTGCTGGAGCGGGCCGCGAAGCTGAACGACGCCAAGGGGGGCGGTTCGCTGACCTCGCTGCCGATCATCGAGACGCAGGCGGGGGACCTTTCTGCGTATATTCCGACCAACGTCATTTCCATCACCGACGGTCAGATCTTCCTCGAGGCGGACCTGTTCAATCAGGGCGTGCGTCCGGCGATCAACGTCGGAAACTCCGTGTCGCGGGTGGGCGGCTCGGCGCAGATCAAAGCGATGCGTCAGGTAGCGGGCACGCTGCGTCTCGATCTTGCTCAGTACCGTGAGCTGGCGGCCTTCGCGCAGTTCGGCAGCAGCGACCTCGACAAGGCCACGCAGCAGCAGCTCAATCGCGGCGCGCGGCTGGTCGAGTTGCTCAAGCAGCCCCAGTATCGGCCCCTGCCCGTCGAAAAGCAGGTGTCCATCGTCTATGCCGGCACGCAGGGGCTGCTGGATGGCGTGGCCGTGCCGGACCTTCGCGCCTACGAAGAGGCGTTCCATCGCTTCATGGACACACGATTCGGCAATGTGCTGTCCGCCATTCGAGAGAAGAAGACGCTCGACGACGAGATCAAGGCGACGTTGACGGCGGCGGTCAAGGAGTTCAACGAGCAGTTTCAGGCGTCCCGCGCGGCCGGGGCGCGGGGCTGAGCGCGATGACGAGTGTCGTGCCAGGACGCGTGCGAGACGAGGGCGATCGATGCCGTCGCTGATTGACATTCGCCGACGGGTGCGGGCGGTCAAGTCGACGCAGCAGATCACGAAGGCCATGAAGATGGTCTCGTCCTCCAAGCTTCGCCGTGCGCAGGAACGCATTCTCCGCAGCCGGCCGTACGCCCAGGAGATGCTGCGTGTCTTCAACAGCCTGGCGGCCCGCACCGACCACAGCCGGCACCCCTTGCTCCA
This sequence comes from Acidobacteriota bacterium, assembly GCA_052389315.1. Lineage (GTDB taxonomy): Bacteria > Acidobacteriota > Vicinamibacteria > Vicinamibacterales > UBA2999 > JACCSI01. Next base: position 49,835 of record JBQTIE010000205.1, on the reverse strand, counting down.
GGAGCGGCCGGGCGGCCGCACGCTGCTCATCGTGATCACGGCCGATCGCGGCCTCTGCGGCAGCTTCAACACGAACGCGATCAAGGGGGCGGCCGAGTTCATCGCCGGCCAGCCGCGCGACACCGGCCGCGACATCGCGCTGGCGCTGGTCGGCCGCAAGGGCCGCGACTTCTTCATGCGCCGGGGTTTCGACGTGCGCTACGAGGAAGTCGGATTGTTCCAGCAGGTGAAATGGTCGCACGCGCAGGCGATTGCCACGACGGCGATCCGCGAGTTCGCCGCCGGCGACGTGGGCAGGGTGTACCTCGTGTTCAACGAGTTCCGCTCGATCATGGCCCAGCGGGTGGTCGTCGAGCGGCTGCTCCCGATCGCCAGCCTCGCGGGCACCGAGAACGCCGACGGGTCGGTCATGCAGGCCCCCGTCGGGGGAATCGATTTCCTGTTCGAACCGACGCCTGAGGAGCTCCTGGGGACCCTGCTGCCCTTCCACGTGTCCGTTCAGGTCAACAGGGCGCTTCTCGAATCCTCGGCGGCGGAGCATGCGGCACGAATGACCGCCATGGATAGCGCCACACGAAACGCGCGGGAGATGGTGGATCGCCTCACGCTCTACATGAACAAGGTGCGTCAGGCCGCGATCACGAGGGAGATCATCGAGATCGTGGCCGGCGCGCAGTCGGTGTAGCGGTCCCGGAAAGGCCGGGGCCAACCGGGCGTCCAGCAGGCAGGAGCGAGCGGCAGGGTCGGGCGGGCAGTCGAGGGATTCGCGCAGGCGCGAGAAGACGAGACACACTCATGGCATCAGCGACAGCAGCGGAACGAACGGTCGGCAAGGTCATCCAGGTCATCGGGCCGGTCGTGGACGTCGAGTACGAAGGCGGGTACCTGCCGGCCATCTACAACGCGTTGCACATCACTGGCGACGTCGGCGGCGAGCAGGTGGACATCGTCTGCGAGGTGCAGCAGCACCTGGGCGAAGGTCGCATTCGGGCAGTGGCGATGAAGCCCACCGATGGGCTGCAGCGGGGCTGGGCCGTGACCGACTCCGGCGCGCCGATTTCGGTCCCTGTCGGCGCCGCCACCCTGGGCCGTGTGCTCAACGTGCTTGGGGAGCCAGTGGATTTTCCGGACCGACCGGTCAACGCGGCCGAGCGCTGGCCGATTCACCGTGCCGCCCCCACGCTCGAACAGCAGTCCACCGAGCTGAAGATGTTCGAGACGGGCATCAAGGTCATCGACTTGCTCGAACCGTACTTGACGGGCGGCAAGATCGGGCTCTTCGGCGGCGCCGGAGTCGGCAAGACCGTCATCATCATGGAGCTCATCCACAACATCGCGTTGAAGCACGGTGGCGTATCCGTCTTCGGCGGCGTCGGTGAGCGCACCCGCGAAGGCAACGACCTGTGGCTCGAGTTCCAGGAGTCTGGCGTCATCGACATCAACGACCCGTCCAAGTCTCGAGCGGCCCTGGTGTATGGCCAGATGACCGAGCCGCCTGGCGCGCGCCAGCGTGTCGGCTTGTCGGCGCTCACGGTGGCGGAGTATTTCCGCGATGCCGAAGGCAAGGACGTGCTGCTGTTCATCGACAACATCTTCCGTTTCACGCAGGCCGGTTCTGAAGTGTCGGCGCTGCTCGGACGCATGCCCAGCGCGGTGGGCTACCAGCCCACCCTGCTCACCGAAATGGGCGAGCTCCAGGAGCGGATTACGTCCACCAAGAAAGGGTCGATCACCTCCGTGCAGGCGATCTACGTCCCGGCCGACGACTACACCGATCCGGCGCCGGCGACGACGTTCGCGCACCTCGATGCGACGACCAACCTGTCGCGCCAGATCGCCGAGCTCGGCATCTATCCCGCGGTGGATCCGCTGGCCTCGACCTCGCGCATCCTCGACCCACGCGTGCTGGGCGAGGAGCACTACAACGTTGCGCGCCAGGTCAAGCAGATCCTCCAGCGATACAAGGACCTCCAGGACATCATCGCCATTCTCGGCATCGACGAGCTCTCCGAAGAGGACAAGCTCACCGTGTCACGCGCGCGCAAGATCCAGCGATTCCTCTCCCAGCCCTTCTTCGTGGCGTCGCAGTTCACCGGCCGCGAGGGCAAGTACGTGTCCATCGCCGACACGATCAAGGGGTTCAAGGAGATCGCCGACGGCAAACACGACGGCGTGCCCGAGCAGGCGTTCTACCTGCAGGGCACCATCGAGGAAGTCCTCGAGAACGCGAAGTCCCTCAGGAGTTGAGACCGCGGTGGCCCTACCGACCAAACTCACGCTCAACATCGTCACGCCCGACCAGAAGCTCACGTTCGAGGTCGATGAAGTGGCCATGCCGGGCCAGGAGGGCGACTTCGGGGTGCTGCCGGGTCACACGCCGCTCTTTGCCGGGCTGCGTACCGGGACGATGTGGTACCGTCAGGGGCCGGAGAAGCATTATCTGGCCGTGTCGGTGGGCTTTGCCGAGGTGTTGCCCGATGCCGTGACCGTGTTGGCGCAAGTGGCCGAACGGGCCGAGGACCTCAATGAAGAGAGGGCTCAGGCAGGCATGGCACGCGCGGAGGAAATGTTGCAGCACGTGCCGGTGGAGATCGACTTCGAGCGGGCCAGGCTTTCCCTCCTGAGGACGCTGCAGCAGTTGCAGGCCGAGTCGCGACGCGGCTCGTCGCACTGAGAGAGAGCCGGCCGGCCGGCCGAGTCCCGGGATGCTGAAGAATCTGCGCGCGCTCGTCCGCTACCGAAGTCTCGTGCGCACGCTGGTCGCACGCGACTTGAAGGCGCGATACCGGGGTTCGGTGCTCGGCTTCTTCTGGTCGTTCATCAACCCCCTTCTGCTCCTTCTGATCTACACGTTCGTCTTCACGCAGGTGCTGCCGAGCCTGCATCAGGCCGATCTGCAGCCCTACGCGCTCTTCATGTTCTGCGGGATCCTCCCATGGACGTGGTTTTCCTCGTCCATCCTGGAGTCGTCGAACGTACTCATCTCGGGCGGCAACCTGATCAAGAAGGTGTTGTTCCCGGCCGAGGTGCTGCCCATCGTCACGGTGCTGGCGAACATGGCCCACTTCTTCCTCGGGCTGCCGATCCTCGCCGTGTTTCTCATCTACTACCAGCGCCCGATCGACGCGGTCGAGCTGCTGTGGTTCCCGGTGATCGTGATCGTGCAGTTGTTCCTCCTGTTGGGCCTCTCGTTGCTCGTCTCGGCCCTGACGGTACACTTCCGCGACCTGAAGGACATTCTCGGGAACCTGATGACGCTCTGGTTCTTTGCGACGCCGATCATCTACCCGATGTCGCAGGCGCCCGAGGCCTACCGGTGGCTGTTGAACCTCAACCCGATGACGCATCTGGCCATCTCGTACCAGGAGGTGCTCTTCTACATCGGCCCTCACGGCCACTGGAAGTGGCTCATGGCGCTGCTTGGGGGATCCGTGTTCGTGTTCCTGGCGGGATACTTCGTGTTCGATCGGCTCAGGGATTCGTTCGCTGAAGAGGTCTGAGGTTCGCGCCATGACCCCCGCCATCGACGTCGTCAACGTTTCGAAGGTCTACCGAAAGTACGCGCGGCAGAGACAGTTTGCGACGCTCAAGTCGGCGCTGCTGTCCGGCAGCCTGATCCGCGACCTGCAGCCTGACGAGACGTTCCCCGCGCTCCGGGGGGTCTCCTTCGCCGTGCCGAAGGGGTGCACCTACGGCATCATCGGCCGCAATGGCTCCGGCAAGTCGACGCTCCTCAAATGCGTCGCGGGCATCACGCGACCCAATGAAGGCATCGTCCGCGTCGACGGCCGGATTTCGGCGCTCATCGAGCTCGGCGCCGGGTTCCATCCGGAGATCTCCGGCCGCGAGAATGTGTTCATCAACGGCATCATGCTCGGTCTGACCAAGCGCGAGATCCAGCGGCGCTTCGATGAGATCGTGGACTTCGCCGAGATGAAGGAGTTCATCGACGCGCCGGTGAAGACCTACTCCTCGGGCATGTACATGCGGCTCGGATTCGCGGTGGCCGTCCACGTCGATCCCGAGGTGCTGCTCATCGACGAGGTGCTGGCCGTCGGCGATCAGGCGTTTACCGCCAAGTGCCTCGACAAGTTCTCCGAGTTCCGCCGGCGCAACAAGACGATTCTCCTGGTGACCCACTCCCTGGACCTGGTGGAGCGATTCTGCGACCGCGCGCTGTGGCTCGACAGGGGCAAAACGCTCGCTGAAGGTGAGCCCATCCGCGTGGTCGCGTCGTACCTGATCGACGTCGAGAAGGCCGAGGAGCGGCAGCTGGCGAAAGCCGAGGCCGCCGCGGTAGCGCAGGTCGCGGGCGAGGAGGCCGCCGCGGCCGCGATGAGTCCGACCGCGGAGCTGCCGGCCGACGTGGTGACCACGCCAGCCGACATGTTTCAGGCGACCGAGGGACGATGGGGTTCCCGTGAGGTGGAGATCACCGACGTGAGCTTGATCGGCCCGGACGGCATGTCCGGACACGTCTTCCAGGCCGGCGACCCGCTGGAGATCCGCGTGCACGTGCGCGCGCACGAAGCGATACGCGATTTCGTGTTCGGCATCGGGCTGTTCAACGCCGACGGCGTGTGCTGCTACGGCACGAACACGAACATCGAAGAGCTGTCACCGGCGGAAATGCGGGGTGACGGCGAGGTGCAGTTCCACATCAACAGCCTCGACCTGGTGGACGGGACCTACAAGATCGATGTCGCCGCGCACAAGCTGGACGGCTATCCGTACGACTATCACCGGCTTCTGTACACGTTTCGCGTCAAGTCCCGGGCGAAAGACGTCGGCATCTATCGGCCGGCGCATCACTGGGAGTTTTCCTCGTCGATCAAGTTTCGAGAGCCGGAGGCGGGATCGGGCTCGCCCGACGCCCCTCAGGAGTAGCGCCAGCGATGCCCGTGTTGTCGAGAGGCGAGGCCACTGCGTGGGTCGATCGGCAGCGGCGTCGCGGCGACCGCATCGTGTTCACGAACGGCGTGTTCGACCTTCTGCATCCTGGCCACGTGCGCTACCTCGCTCGAGCGCGGCAGCTTGGCGATGCGCTGGTCGTCGGTGTCAACTCCGACCGCTCGGTCCGTGTCCTGGCAAAAGGCGGCGGCCGCCCCGTGATTCCTGAAGCCGAGCGCGCCGAAGTGCTCGCCGCCCTGTCCGCGGTGGACGCGGTCGTGGTGTTCGACGAGGAGACGCCGTTTGACCTCGTGAAGGCGCTCGAGCCAGATGTCCTGGTCAAAGGTGCCGACTGGGCGCCGGGCACGATCGTCGGCGCCGAGTTCGTCGAGCAACGCGGCGGGCAGGTGTTGCGCGTGCCCGTCGAAGAAGGTTATTCGACGTCTCGCCTGATCGAGACCATTCGCGCCACCGCGCGCTCGAAGGGCTGAGGGGCACAGGCGGTTCGCATGTCGACGGCGACCTCACTGGCGGTTCGCGCATTGCTGAGGCGGGCGATCTCTCAGGTCCCGCTCGCGGGGCCTCTCCGCCGCCTGGCCGGCCTGACCCCTCCGGCCAAAGCGCTCGCGGTGACGGGACTGGCGCATCAAGCCAGCCACGACATCGTGCTCTATGTCGTGCCATCCGATCCCGAGGTCGATTCGGCCACCGACGACGCACGATTCTTTCTCGCCGCGCTCGAGGCGTTGCCGGATGCCGCGGCCGAGCGCATGGTACTGCCGCTCCCCTCCTATCAGGTGGACCCGTACCGTGGCCTGGCGCCGCACTTCCGGGTGCTTTCGGCGCGTGCACGAGCCCTGCACGGCGCGGCGCTCGGCTCGGCGCGTGTCATCGTGGCGTCGGCGGTGGCGCTCCTCCCGCGGCTGGCGCCGGCCGAAGCGATCCTCTCGACGACGGCCGACCTGCGTCCCGGCACTGAGATCCCGCCTCACACGCTGGCTGCGATCCTGGTCGAGGGTGGCTACGAGCGGCAGGACCCCGTGGATGAACACGGCGAGTACTCGCTGCGTGGCGGCATTCTGGACGTGTATCCGGCGGGCGAGGCGGCGCCGATTCGCGTCGAGTTCATCGGGGACACGGTCGAGTCCATCCGGCGGTTCGATCCGGGCACACAGCGATCCATCGAGACGCTCGATCAATTCCAGATCGTTCCCGTCCGCGAACCGGGCGAGGCGGGCAAAGAGGCCGGCGACGAGCGCGAGCAAACGGCGAGCGATCGGGCCTTTGGCGACGGCGGTCCCGCCGCTCTGCCGGCGACCGTGTTCGACTACCTGCGGGCGTCCAAGGCCGTGCGCATCGTCGTTTCCGAGCCGACGGACGTGAAGGCGCACATCGAAAAATGGACCCGGCATCTGGCGACCGTGTTCGCCGAGCACGCTCGGAGCGACGTGACGGGCGTCCGCGAACGCCGGGCGCCGGAGCAACTGTTCGCCGGCTGGGACGAAGTCGAGCCCGCGCTCACGGGGGGCTGCGTGCTGGAGGAGCTGTCGGTCGGCGGCGGGGAGACGCAGTCCACCGCTGAACCGCCGGAGTCCGACCTCGGCCATGTGGCCTGTCAGCCCGCACAGGAGTTCAGCGGACGAATCGCCGACTGGGTCACCGACGTCAAGCTCGCCCGCGACAGGGGTGAATCGGCGCTTTTCGTGGCGAGCACGCACGGGCGCGCCGAACGAACGGTGGAGCTCCTGCGGGACTACGACGTGCGGGCGTTGTCGGCACAGCAGGCCGATGAGCGCATGGAAGGGGCGGTCCTGGTTGCCGAAGGGATGCTCTCGCGTGGTTTCCGGCTCCCCTCGGCGGCCCTGCAGGTGTACGCGGAGGCCGACGTCTTCGAGGAGGAGCGGCGCCGCACGACCGCAACGAGGAAACGGTCGCTCGCCGCGACCTTCCTGTCGGACCTGCGAGACCTGAAGATCGGCGACTACATCGTCCACGTGGACAACGGCATCGGCCGATTCGTCGGTCTCAAGCAGCTGGCCATCGGTCACGGCGACGTGATTCAGGAATTTCTCGAGCTGCGCTACCACGCGGACGACAAGCTGTTCGTCCCGGTCGAGCGGCTCGACCTGGTCCAGAAGTTCACCGGTGGGGCGCATCCCGCGCTGGACCGTCTTGGCGGCACGTCCTGGGAGAAGGCCAAGTCGAAGGTCAAGAAGGCCATGCGCGACATGGCCGAGGAGCTCCTGAAGCTCTATGCGGCGCGCAAGGCCGTGCCCGGCCATGCCTTTGCTCCGGACACACACTGGCAGGAAGAGTTCGAGAGCGCGTTCGAGTGGGAGCTGACTCCGGACCAGGTGACCGCGACGGCCGACATCAAGCGTGACATGGAGGCGGCGACACCGATGGACCGCCTGCTGTGCGGAGACGTGGGTTACGGCAAGACCGAAGTCGCCACGCGTGCGGCGTTCAAGGCCGTGATGGACGGCAAGCAGGTGGCGGTGCTCGCGCCGACCACCGTCTTGGCCTTTCAGCATCTCGAAACGCTACGCCACCGGTTTGCGGCCTTCCCCGTCCGTATCGAGATGGTCAGCCGCTTCCGTTCGAAGCAGGAGATTGCCGCGGTGCTCGACCAGGCGGCCGGCGGCCGCCTGGACATCCTGGTCGGCACGCACCGGCTGCTGTCGAAGGACGTGCAGTTCAAAGATCTGGGCCTGCTCATCGTGGACGAGGAGCAGCGCTTTGGCGTCTCGCACAAAGAGCGGATCAAGCAGCTCCGCAAGCGCGTGGATGTGCTGACCATGACGGCGACGCCGATTCCGCGAACGCTCAACATGTCGCTCGTCGGCATTCGCGACATGTCGATCATCGAGACGGCGCCCAAGGACCGGCTGGCCATCCAGACCAACGTCGTCAAGTTCGATCAGGCCGTGATCACGCGCGCCATTCGCAACGAGCTGGCTCGCGGGGGGCAGGTGTACTTCGTGCACAACCGCGTGGAGTCCATCTATTCGCTGGGCAACCTGCTGCAGCGGCTCGTGCCCGAGGCCCGGATCGTGATCGGCCACGGCCAGATGAGCGAGGACGCGCTCGAGCGCGCCATGCTCGACTTCATGGTCCACAAGTTCGACATCCTGCTCGCCACCACCATCGTCGAGAACGGGTTGGACATCCCCAATGCCAACACGATGATCGTGAACCGGGCCGATCGCTATGGGCTGGCGCAGCTGTACCAGCTCCGCGGCCGCGTGGGCCGGAGCGACCGCCCGGCGTATGCCTACCTTCTCGTCCCGCCAGAGCAGGCGTTGTCTCCGGTCGCACGCAAGCGGCTGGCCGCCATCAAGGAGTTCAGCGACCTCGGTAGCGGGTTCCGTGTGGCGGCGCTCGACCTGGAGATTCGCGGCGCGGGCAACCTGCTGGGCGGCGAGCAGAGCGGACACATCGATGCCATCGGCTTCGAGATGTACATGAAGTTGCTCGAAGACACGATTCGCGAGCTCAAGGGTGAAGACCTCGCCGACGATCTCAGGGCGACGGTGAACCTGCGCGTGGATTTCCGGATCGACGAAGCGTACGTGCCCGACATGAACCAGCGTCTGATGATCTATCGGCGCGTCGCCGCCGCGCGGACTGAAGAGGAGCTGACGCGCACGATGGAGGAAGTGCGGGACCGATACGGGCCCCTCCCGGTCCCCGTCCGCAACCTGGCCGACTACGGGCGGATTCGCGTGCTGGCCGACGACCTCCGGCTCGAGAGCCTCGAACGCGAGGGTCCGGTCGTCGTCCTCCGGTTTCGGGACAAGGGCCCCGTGGATCCCATGCGCGTCATCACGCTGGTGCAGGAGCGGGGTGACCTGCAGGTCATTCCTCCCAGCTCGCTGAAGATGGACCTGCGGACACCAATCTCGACAGGCGCGGCCGGCTCCGGCCCCGCCCACGCGACAGGGGAGATGCGAGGGAGAGGCCGGAGAAGGCCAAGGGCCGAACCGGCCTGGTGGACAACGCGAGCGACCAGCGGAACGGTTGCCGCGGGCTTTTCCAAGGCCGAGATTCTTCGAGCCAAAGAGGACGACCCTCGCGCCGCCGGCGGGCTGCTGGAGCGGGTCACGGACCTGCTCGAGGAGCTCGGCTGAAACCCTGTGTTGCGCGGCTGCTCGGCGGCCACCCTGCGGTCGGCGTCGTCTGATCAGAGGGCCCGAGGACGACCCGGACGGCGGAGGGCGACGGGTCGCCCCGGTACCGCGAAGTGATAAACTTATGTGTTTGCAGGGACTTGCCGCCATGCCACTACGCCTGCTCGTAATCGCCGCGTTCACGATCGTCAGCACCGGCGGGACGCTCGGCGCCGACATCCTCGAGCAGATTCTGGTCAAGGTCAACGGCGACATCATCACCAAGACCGACCTCGAACAGCGTCAGATCGCGGCGTTGAGGCAGCGCGACCCGAATTTCCGGCCTAGCAACGACACCGATCTTCAGAAAGCGCTCGTCGAGGTGACGCCTGAGGTCATCGTGAACGCCGTCGATGAGATGCTGCTCGTCCAGCGCGGACGCGAGCTGGGGTACTCGCTCGGCAACGAGCAGTTCCGCAACATCGTCGAGAACATCAAGAAAGAGAACAAGCTCGAGACGGAAGAGGCCTTCCAGGCGGCGCTGAAACAGGAAGGACTCTCGATCGATGATTTGCGCCGCCAGCTCGAACGGCAGATGCTCGTGAGCCGGGTTCAGCAAGTCGAGGTGATGGGCAAGATTGGCGTGACTGAAGACGAGGTCAGGAAGTTCTACGAAGCGGCCAGGGACACCTTCATCACGCAACCCCAGCTCACACTGCGCGAGATCCTCGTCACCGTGCCCGGCAGCGATCGAGGCATCAACGTGGCCGAAGACGACGCCGCCCGGGCGAAGGCCGAAGGGATCATGAAGCGGCTGGAAGGGGGCGAACCGTTCCAGGAGCTCGCGGCGGAGGTATCCGACTCGCCCTCCAAGGCCAACGGGGGGCTCATCGGGCCGATCAGCCGGACGGACCTGTCTCCCGAGCTGCTCCAGGAAATCGATCCCCTGAAGGTCGGCCAGACGACACGCGTGCTCCGCGGCGCCCGCGGGTATCAGATCATCAAGCTCGAGACGGCCACCGAGCGCAAGGTCAAGACCATCGACGAAGCGCGCGCCGAGATCTCGGAGAAGGTGGCCGCGCGCAAGCAACGAGGCCAGCTGTTGCAGTACCTTCGCCAGCTGCGCGGGCAGGCGATCATCGACTGGAAGAACGACGAAGTGAAGCGCGCCTACGACGCCGGGCTCAAACAGCAAACGGCGGAGTTTCCCTCGCCATGACGCCGGAGTGGTTTGCGATCTGGACCAGGTCGCGCCACGAAAAGCTGGTACGCGATCAACTCGATCAAAGGCACATCGAAGTTTTTCTTCCGACCATCACCCGATGGAGCCGCTGGAAGGATCGCAAGAAAGCCATCGACTGGCCCCTGTTTCCAGGCTACTGCTTCGCCCGCTTCGACGTTTCGGATAGACTGCCCATCCTGAAATGCGAGGGTGTCGTGACGATCGTCGGCGTCGACGGCAAACCCGTGGCGATTCCGACCGTGGAAATCGACGGCATCCGTCAGCTGATCGAGAGTGAGCTGTCGTTCGACCCCTGTCCGCTGATCAAAGAGGGCATGATGGTCGAGGTCAAGAGCGGCCCGCTCAAGGGGGTCGTCGGACGGCTGATCCGGAAGGGCTCACACGCCCGACTGATGTTGTCGGTGGATTTGATTGGACAGGCGGTCAGCGTCCAGGTGGATGCCGCCGACGTGAAGCCATACTGAGGACGAGAGCGCGTGTGATGAAGATTGGATCGGTCCCGCTCGGCTCACCGATGGTGATCGCCCCGATGGCCGGGATGACGGACACCGCCTTCCGGCGGCTGGTCAAGAGGCACGGCGGGTGCGGACTCGTCGTCTCGGAGATGGTGAGCAGCGAAGGACTGGTGCGCGGCATCGATCGCACGCTGGAATATGCCGAGTACACGGAAGAAGAACGCCCCGTGGCCATCCAGGTGTTCGGCGGCGAGCCGGAACGAATGGCCGAAGCGGCCCGTGTCGTGGAAGCCATGGGCGCGGACATCGTGGACGTCAACATGGGCTGTCCCGTGCCGAAGATTGCCAAGCACAACGCGGGCTGCAGCCTGATGCGGGAGCCAGCCCATGCCGCGGCAATCATCGCGGCGATGACCAGGGCCGTGAAGATTCCCGTCACGGTCAAGATGCGCAAGGGGTGGGATGAGACGGAGCTCAACGCCCCCGAACTGGCACGACGGGTCGAACAGGCCGGGGCGGCCGCGATCACGATCCACGGCCGCACTGCCAGGCAGTCCTACAGCGGCGAGGCCGACTGGGCGTTCGTGACCCACGTCGCCGACCTGGTGTCGATCCCGGTCTTCGGATCGGGCGACTGCGTGGACGCGCATCAGATTGTCGAACACCTGCGGGACGGGATCAGTGGCGTCTACGTCGGCCGCGGCGTCCTGCGCAACCCCTGGATTCTCGCGCAGGCGCAGGACCTGCTCCACGAGCGGCCGCCGCGCGAGGTCTCGCTGCGTGACCGGGGGCGGTTCCTCCTGGATTACATCGTGTTGTTGAAGCACGAACGCGTCCACGAGCCGGCGGGCTTTCGACACCATGCGCCTGGCGAATCGAGCGATCTCGCCCCATCAGGGCGGCACCCCGGACAGGCGCGCCACGATCGGTGGATCGTCAACAAGCTCCGTGCGCTGTGTTCCTGGTACACCAAGGGTCTCGACGACGGGTCGCACCTGCGGACGGCCGTCAATCAAGCGGTCTCCGTGACGTCACTGAGAGCCCTGATCGAAGACTTCTTCCACCTCGACCCGTCGCCGCTGTCGCCGCCCATGACCGCTGTCGGCCCAGGCGTGACGACCAAGTAACATGACACGCGACGTGGATGAGCTCTGTCTGGGAATGGCACGGGCGCGCCTCGGGCCCGCGGCGGCACTGGTCGATCGCGCACGCGGGATCGTGTCCGCCTGTGAAGAGAATCGGTTGACGAGGGCCCGACAGGCATCGACCAGTGGTCCACCCGCGTTGGCCGTTGCAGAGCTGCTGCGTGGCGTCGGCCGCACCCGGCCGGATGTCGCGGCCCTCGCCGTCGTGGCCGACGAGGACAAGGACGCCAGGGAATGGGCGGCGTCGGTCAACGCCTTGACCGTGGATGGACATCAGGCCCACGCGACCTATGCCTTTCAGGCGTCGCGATTCGCCGAGGCCCTGGTGCTCGTCTGCGAAGTCCACAAACCTCGTGGATGGTCGGCCTGGCGATTCAGGGGCGGCGGCGACCCACCTCATGCCGTCGGCACCGAGCTCGGAGAGTACCCGCTGGCGAGGATCTACGGCCAGTTCACGGAAGCCCTTGGTCTCCAGGCGACTCGAGACGAGCACCTGGTCGAATCGATGGCGCGGGCTGGTCGCGATTCGCAGCACGCGCTCGCCAACCTCGTCTCCTGCCGCGACGGCCGCGTCAGCGTCGATCCGGCGTTCTGGGACGAGCTACGCAGACTGACCGCGGGCGCGAGCGAGCAGATGCGGAACGACGTCGCGGCATCCGTACAGCGGCGCCTCGGAGAATGCTTGGCGGACCTGCTGCGACGGCTCGCGGCCCTGGTCCCCGATACGCCCGCGCTGTCCGTCGTCGGGGGGCTCTACTTCAATACCCACTTCACGACAGTCGCGGCCACCTGCGGCGCCTTTCGCGAAGTGCACGTCCCCGCGCACCCGGGCCGGAACGGCGCCTCGGTAGGCGCGGCCATTCTCGCCAGCGAATCGGGCGCAGCGGGCGGATCGGGCCTGGCCCCGGTGCCGGCGCTCGTGGCCTCGCCCTACCTGGGCCCCGCATACCAGGACACCGAGATCAAGGAGGCCCTGGAGAACTGCAAGCTGTCCTACAACCTGATGCGGGAACAACAGCTCGTGGACGCGGTGCTGCACGCGCTCTCGCGTGGTCAGCTCGTGGGATGGTTCCATGGCCGCCTCGAGTGGGGCCCCAGGGCCCTCGGCCATCGCTCGGTTCTGGCGGATCCGCTGGCGCCACACACGCTCGGCAACCTCAACGGGTTCCTGAAGCGGCGGCCCGCGTACCGCAGTTACGGCGTGAGCACGCCCCTGGCCAGCCTCGGCGACCTCTTCGAAGGCCCCCCGGCATCACCGTTCATGCAGTACGAATACCGGCCTCGTGATCCCGAGCGCTTCCGGACGATCCTGCCGCCCGGCGTCGAGACCCTCCGCGTGCACACCGTCGACGAGAGCGAACCACGGTTTCTCGGCCTCCTGCAGCGGTGGGGCGAGAAGACCGGCACCCCGGTGCTGGTCAACACGTCGTTCAACGGGTTCCACGAGCCGCTGGTGTGCTCGCCGCGAGATGCGATCCGCGTCTTCTACGGCACGGGCCTCGACGTGCTGGCGCTCGACGATTTCTTCCTGCACAAGTAGCCCGGCTCACAACAGATCACGCGTGCGGTCCGCCTCGAACCAGTCGTAGTCGAAGGCCAGCGCGCACTCGGCCGCCTGGTAGAAGCGCAGACCGAGATCCTGATGGGCGGGGTGTGCGAGGTACTGCCGCAGGTCCTCTTCGCTGTCGAACTCCAGCACGGCTGCGTAGGGAAACACGTCGCGGTTGATGCTGTCATAGGGCTGCCCGAGCACCCGACGACGACCCAGGCGTGCGCGTTTGATCTGCGGCACGTGCGAGAGCGCCTGTTCGAGCGCGGCCACGAACGCCTCCCGCTCGTCCTCCGGCAGCTCAACCCGGGGTCTGAACAACACGACGTGCGCGATCATTCTTCTTCGTCTCGACGTGGAGACCGTGGACCGGAACGCGGCACTCCTCGAGGGGAGCGGGGGCTCCTCTCGCCCCGATCATCGCGCTTGCGGTCGCCCGCCTTCTTTTCCCAGGGCTTGTTCTCCCAAGGCTTCTTCTGCCAGGGTTTTTTCCCCCACGGCTTCTTCTCCGAGGGCTTCCTCCCCCAGGGCGTGTTCTCCCAGGGCTTCCTCTCCGAGGGCTTCTTCTCCCAGGGTTTCTTCTCCCAGGGTTTCTTTCCCCAGGGCTTCTTCTCCGAGGGCTTTTTCCCCCACGGCTGCTTTTCCGTGGGTTTCAGGGCCCAGGGCTTCCTGGCTGGAGGCTTCTTGGTCCAGGGTTTCTTGGCCCAGGGTCTTTCTCCTGAACCCGGGGGGCGAGAGGGTGGCCGGCCTGACCGGCGCTCAGGCCCTCGGTGGTCGAGGTCTCGCGACCGCGCTTTCGGCACGGCCGAATCCTTGTCACGCGGGTCGCTTTGACCCTGTTTGGCCGCCCAACCGGCGCGCAGGCCCTGTTTGAACCGCTGCCATTTGGCCTTGCGGGCGTCCTTGTAGGGCTGGCGCGGGTCGCGGTGCTCGCCGCCAGGCCGCCAGCGAGGGTCCCGCGGCGGCTCCTGTTGAGCATCCGAGGAACGTGCTGGTCGCGAGTCCGGCGGCCGCCGACGAGTCCCTGGCGACGCCCCCCGTTCGCCCTCTCCAAGCCCCTCAGTCCGCGCCTGCTCGCGTGACTCCCACAGACGCCCGCGTTCGAACCACTTCATGACCGCCGAGGGATGCTTCGCGCGCAGCCGGTTGAGCGTGGGCGTGAGGTCGGCCTCGTCGTGCGCCCGGAAGGCCGTCGGCTGATTGTCGACGAGGATGGTCCAGTACGCGTGACGCGGCGGCATTCTTTCATCTTACGTCTGAAGCGGCGACAGTATCCTTACGAGATGGAACTGATCGTTGTGTCGCCTGTCGCAGACCTGAGGCTCCGAATCACCCGGCTCTTCGAGGAGTTCTTCAGCGCGACCGCACAAGAGGGCGGCGCGACCGCCGCACGTCCGCTCACGCTCGGTGTGACCGGTGGCACCACCGCGATGATCTTCCTCGGGGCGCTGCGGGACGCCACCGTCGACTGGAGAGGCGTTTCGGTGTTCTGGGGTGACGAACGGGCGGTGGCGCCCGATCATCCCGACTCCAATTACGGACTCGCGGAGCGACTGTTGCTCGCCCCGCTCGGCGGTCGCGCGCCTCGGGCCCAGCGGATGCCGGCCGACCATCAGGACCTCAACGCCGCGGCCGCGCAGTACGAACGCGTGCTGCCCGCCGCCTTGGACCTGATCATTCTCGGCGTCGGCGACGATGGGCACGTGTGCTCGTTGTTTCCTGGCCACCCCGCTCTCGAAATTCAAGGCGCGCGGGTCGCCCCGATCGTGGATTCCCCGAAACCACCGCCGCACCGTCTCACGCTGACGATGTCCTACGTGCTGGCCGCACGGCAGATCTGGGTCGTGGCAGTCGGGCCTCGAAAGCTGCCCATTCTCGAGCAGGCCGTCTCTCGACGGTCGGTCAGGACGCCGATCGATATCGTCGCCTTGCGGGCGCCGGCGGTCACCGTGCTCACCGATCAGGCGATTCGCCGTCGATGACCGGTGTGTCTTGGCGTCGGCGGACGATCACGAGATCAGGTCCGGCAGGCGCTTCAGCTTTTCGACCAGCGTCGTGCGCTTCAGCTTCAGGAGTCCGGCTGCAGCCGCACGGTTCCCGGCGGTTCGCGACAGGGCCCGCGCAATCAGGTCGCGCTCGAGCTGCCCGACCAGCGCCGGCAGATCGACACCACCCTCGGGAAACTCCACCGCGGGGAGGCTCGAAACCGGTGCGACCTGGATCTCGGGCGGCAGATCGTCGGGCTCAATGGTCGATCGCCCGCCGAGCAAGGCCATCGCCCTCTCAACGGCATTCTCGAGTTGACGGACGTTGCCCGGCCATGCGTAGGACATGAGACGCCGCATCGCGTCCTGCGCCATGACCGGTGAGGTCGTGCCGGTCTTGAACTTGGCAATGAAATGCTGCACGAGCAGCGGAATGTCCTCCGTGCGATCCCTCAGGGGGGGAAGGTCGACCTGGATGACATTCAGCCGATAGAACAGATCCTCGCGAAACGTCCCGTCCTGGACCATCTTCGCCAGATCCGCGTGCGTGGCAGCGACGACGCGCACGTCCACCTTGACCGGACGCCCGTCGCCGATTCGTTCGAGCTCACGCTCTTGGAGCACCCTGAGCAGCTTCATCTGCAGAGGCATGCCCATGGTTCCAACTTCGTCGAGGAAGAGAGTGCCGCGATCAGCCTGTTCGAGGCGGCCCTGCCGTGAACCGACCGCGCCGGTGAATGCCCCACGGACATGACCGAACAGCTCGGCCTCGAGCAGGGTGTCAGGAATGGCGCTGCAGTTGAGCGCAACGAATCGCTGCTGACGCCGGGGGCTGGCGTGATGAATGGCTCGAGCCACCATCTCCTTGCCGGTTCCGGTCTCTCCTCGGATCAGAATCGTTGTCGGCGTGGGGGCTACCGTCTCGATGAGTTGAAACAGCGCGCGCATTCGACCGCTGCGGCCAATCATCGCCCCCAGCGCAAACCGCTCGTCCAGCTGACGGCGGAGGTACGCGTTCTCGCTCTTCAGGCGACGTTGTTCGAGGGCTGAATTGAGCACATGCAACAGCTCGTCGAACTGGAACGGCTTGGCCACGAAGTCGGCAGCTCCTCGCTTGATGGCGTCCACGGCGTCTTTCACCGTGCCGTACCCCGTCACGACGATCGCGATGATCCCCGGGTAACGCTGCAGGGCCGACTCGATGACACGCTGGCCGTCGACACCCGGGAGCCTGAGGTCCGAGATCACGACGTCGAAGGCGACCTGGGCGATCAGGTCGAGCGCTCGCTCGCCAGACTCCGCCTGGGTTACCTCGAACCCCTCGTCGGTGAGACGCTCGGCGATGACTTCGCGCAACGCCGACTCGTCGTCCACCAGCAGGAGATGGGTGGCCATGGAGGGCGCCAATATTTTGACGCTACGGTTCATGTCAGGTCAAGAGAAAAGCACGCGCGTCGATCGCCCTAATCTGCCCTGAGAACACGCCGATACGTGGGCTTGGAGGCATATGAAGACGATGGAGCGCCAGACGGTCAGCATCATGAAAGCTTGCGAGATGGTTGGCGTGAGCCGCCGGACGATCTACAACTGGATTGCCGCCGGGAAGGTCGAGTACGTGCGAACAGCGGGGGGAAGCATTCGGATCTTCACCGACTCGCTGTGGCGACAGCCTGACGGCCTTCGCATCGCATCGCCCACGACCGCGGCCTGACGCGCATCCGGCAACGTTCGCCTCCGAGACACCTAGCGGATGGCTGAAGATCGCGCGAGCGCGTCCGAAAGCGGCGGTCTTCCCCTCCTCTTCCACCGCCTCAACAACCAGCTTGGGGTCATTCTGGCCCACGCGGAACTGCTCGAAGCCAAGGCTCCCGACCACACGCAGCGAGACCGCGCCACCCATATCGTCGGGGCGGCTCTCGAAGCAATGGCCGTGGCGCGAACGCTCCGCGAGTCGATCAAGGACTAGCGAGGCTTCGCCTCAGACCGCCGAGCATGTTGGGCGGTGAGGCTCCGCCTCCCAAGAAACTGCGCCGTTCTCGGCCAGTTGCCAACGGGATTCGTCCCGTCCCACGGGCGTGCGCGGCTCGCCGGGGGGCCGCCAATGGCGGGGCGCGTCGTACTTACAAACAACGGCGGCGATCCACCAAAATCGTAATCCTTCAGTCAAGACACTGACGCGCGACCGACACCAAATGTCAGAATGTTGACATTTCCGGGCGGCCGGGCGAAGCGACAAACTTCCCAAAACTGCTCATGTCATTCGGTGTAAGTCGCTGACAGCGCACGAACTTAGGGTGTCTCGTCTTCAGGGCTGCACGTCTCGCCACGCGGCTGCACTTTGCTGGCACTACGGTTGCCTTAGAGGGCGCCGAACGCCGCTGGCTTGCACGTCGCAAGGCAACGACGCGTTCCGAGGAGTTGGAGAGCCGTGATGAGCGCCGTGCAAACCCCCGTTGCGACCACCCCCGTCCGACCGCCACGCGCGTTCGTGAAGAACGAACGAAACCGCGTCGAAGCCGGGATTCCCTTCGTCGAGGCGTTAGCCCGTCGAATGGCGGCCACGATGCCGCATTCCATCGATGTCAGCGACCTCGTCCAGGATGGGGTCATCGGGCTCATCGATGCGGCCGAGCGTTTCGATGAAGGTCGAGGCATCAAGTTCGAGACCTTCGCCGAGCGGCGGATTCGCGGCGCCATGATCGACGCGCTCCGCAAGGACGCGTGGCCACGCGGTGTGCGGCGTGTTCGTCGCGAGCTCGAGGCGGCTCGAGAGCGCCTGCGCATGTCGCTGGGACACGAGCCGTCGCTCTCCGATCTGGCGGCCGCGATTGGCGCGGACGAGAAGCGCCTGGGCAAGACCATAGTCCGTATCAACACGATCGAGTCGACGTCGCCGTTGTCGTGCGGCGATCATCTGGACGAAGCGCAGCTGCCCGCGGTGCTGGTGCCCGCAGAACCTGAGCGCCCCGACCACGCGTATGAGCGCGCCGAGGTACGAGACCGCGTTCGAGGGGCCATCGAAGCGCTCCCGGTCAGGGAGCGTCGCGTGATTTCGCTGTACTACTACGGCGAAGTGACGATGAAGGAGATTGGGGCAGAGCTCGGCGTGAACGAGTCACGGGTGTCGCAGCTCCATGCGCGGGCGCTCCGCCGGCTGCGCGATGCGCTGGGATCCGAGATGACGCCGGCGGCCGCCGCGAGCCTGCGAACGGCGATTCTGGCGTTTGCGGCCAAGCCGAAGATGGCCAAGGCCCACCTGCCGCAGGCCGACACGTTCGTGGCTGCCCAGGCAGAACAGCGATCCGGGGCTGTTGTCGTGGATTACGCGAGCGCCTCGCGCGCAGCGCGCAACAGGTCCCTGAGCCGGAACGGCTTGGCGAGCCAGAGACAGCCGGTTTCCTCGAGGAACCGCTCGGCATCCGTGCCCGCGACGGCGCCGGTCACGAAAATCACCCGACGCGCGAGCGCGGGTCTGGCCGCCGCCATCGCGCGATAGAACTGCACGCCGTCGATCCGGGGCATCTTCAGATCACAGATGATGAGATCGTAGGTGCCCTGGGCGAGGCGTATCAATCCTTCCTCTCCGTCCGCGGCCCGATCGACGACGAACCCGGAGTCGGTGAGCGCGTCCGACACGACAGTGGCCAGGGCCGGCTCGTCCTCGACGAGCAGTACGCGGACGCCCTTGAACTTGTCCAGGGAGACGGCCGCGGCCGACCCCGCGGTGCGGGGCTCTCCCTGCGCGGTGATCGGCAGCTCGACGAAAAACGACGCCCCGCGGCCCGCCTGCGAGTCGACCCAAATACGACCTCCGTGCTCCTGCACGATGGCATAGGCGACGCTCAGCCCCAACCCGGTACCGGTGCCGACCTCCTTCGTGGTGAAGAACGGATCGAAAATCTTGCTTTGCAGGTCGTCCGCGATTCCCGGACCATCATCAGAGACCTCGAGAACGACGGCGTTGCGTGACCGGTCGTGGCGGGTGCGCACGGTGCAGGTGCCGCGGCCGTTCGCAGCGAGCATGGCGTGTTCCGCGTTGATGATCAGGTTGAGGAGCACCTGCTTGATCTGATGGGCGTCTGCGAACACCTCAGGGAGGTCCACGTGGAGATCCTCGGTGACCGTGATGGCCTCGAGGTGCGGCTCGTAGGCGCGCAGCGCCAGCGTCTCGCTGATGACCTGGTTGAAATCGACCATCATGCGTGTGGTTTGCCGCTTTCGCGCGAATGTCAGCAGATGCCGCACGATGCGCGCCGCTCGCTCGGCTTCGCCGAGGATCGTGTCGAGGCCCTGGCGCGCCTTGTCGTCCGACGGGTGTTCGGCCAGCCGCTCGGCCCACGAGAGAATCGTGGCGAGCGGGTTGTTCAGTTCGTGCGCCACTCCGGAGATGGTCTGACCGAGGGCCGCCATCTTCTCCGCTTGCAGCAACTGATGGTACAGGTCACGCGACTGGTCTTCGATCTGCTTGCGCGCGCTGACGTCGCGGACCAGGGCTTCGACGCGCAGGTCCCGGTGTCCATCCTCACCGATGCGTGCTGAGGCCGTCGCCGTGACTTCGACCCACACGAGCGTCCCGTCGTCACGGCGCAGGTTCAGCAGGAGATCGGCGACGGCGCCGAGTCGATTCAGGCGATCGAGCAGGGCGTCGCTTGCCGACGGGTCGGCGAAACGGTCGGACTCCAGGAGGCGTGTGGCGTGGTCGGGTGCGGTGGGGGCGAGTCCGAGGATCCGCTTGAGGTGCGCATTGGCCGCGAGCGTTTCTCTGCGGATCCAGGTGGAACGTGCGCTGCCAGCCTCCTCGGTCGCTCGCCCGAGATAGACGCCCACGGGGACTGCTGCAAACAGCCGCTCGAGCGCGGCGGCGCGGTCGTCCATGAGCGGGCAGGGACCCCTAGTGCGATCCTTTTTTCCGAGGAGGAGGATTCGGCGTGGGCGTCTTCGACGGGAACTTCGGTGTCCATTTCTTTTCGATCGAAGCACGGATGGCCACCGGATCGGCGCCAGAGCGGTACATCAGCATCGCGTCACGCGCGACATCGATGCACACCGCTCAACCATATCCGTGCGTGTCCCACTCGGTCACGTTGCCTTTGGCGTCACGAGACTTGACGAAGCACGATTCGTTGTGAGGGTGGCCGCTGGTTTCGCAGCCGCAGTAGCACGGAACGTATTTGAGGATTTCCGGGTGCTGCGCGGCGAACTCGTAGACGGCGCGCGCCTGATCGACGGGTCGGCCAGGGGCGAAGCCGGGGTTGGGAATCGGGGGCGTGCTGACACGCGGGGCTGCCTGCGCCGCAGACCCGGTCGCCGAGGCGGCGGACGGGCCTTGCGCGAGGGCCAACGCGGCTCCCGAAACGAGCATGCCGATACCGGCAATAACGAGCAATCGCTGCATTCTCAAGAGTTTACCACTCCTTTCTCTTTGACAACATGTCCCACCGGCGCTACCCTCAAAGGGATGCGCTTGATCGGGCGTCGTGACGTCCCCCTCCTGGCAGGCCTGGCTGCCGCGCTCGTCATCGTCTTTTCCACAACCATTTCGCAGCTCCTCGACTTCACGAGGGATATCGAGCGTGACACCGGTCTCACCCTGGTGCCTGCTCTGGTGGTGCTGACCGTCGTGTTCCTGTTCCATCTGGCCCGGAAGCGGCACGAGAGCCAGGCGCTGGCGGCGGCGGCCGAGGCGGCGCGTGTCGAGGCGGAGCGGCGGGCCCAGGAACTCGAGCGACTCGTCCGCTTCGGGCACGCGCTGGGTCGCTCACTGGACCAGGCCTCCATCCGTACGGCGGTCGCGGAGCACCTCCCTGGGATCGCAGGCACCAATGACATGTGGGTGCTCTCACGTCGTGGCGCCGATTGGGAGGCGTTGGCTGGCGACACGCACGCGGCCCGTGACGTGCTCGCCAAAGAAGATCTCGCGGATCGATTCCTCCACCGCGTGAACACCGCGGCACCCGGCAGCGCCGAGATCGACCATTGCGTGGGGTTCCCGCTCGTCGTCGGCGGCGTGGTGGTCGGTGTGCTGGGCGTCACCCCGGAGGGCGGCGTCATGACCGACGATCGTCGTCGAGCGGTCGAGGCGGCAGCGGCGCTGCTCGCCGTGTCGCTCAAGAACGCGCAGTTGTTCCAGGAGGTGAAGGAGAACGGCTGGCGCGATTCGCTGACCGGGTGCATGACGCGCACGCACGCCGCCGAGGCGATCGATGCGGAACTGCGCCGGGCGCGCCGCACGCAGCTCCCCATTTCCCTGATGCTCCTCGATCTGGATCGGTTCAAGCACATCAACGATCACTACGGGCATCTGTGTGGCGATGCCGTGCTGGCCGCGGTCGGACAGCGAATGCGTGAGGCGCTTCGAGGGTCGGACTTGAAGTGCCGCTACGGTGGCGAAGAGTTCGTCGTGCTCCTGCCGGAGACGCCGTTGCACGGCGCGCGTCTGGCGGCGGAATCCTTGCGCCGCCAGATCGCGGACACCACGATCCCGTGGGCAGGCGAGACGGTCCGGATCACGGCCAGCATCGGCGTCGCGCAGGCCGCAGTCGGGGAGATCAGCCTGCAATCCTTGCTGGCGCGCGCCGACAAGGCGCTCTATCGCGCCAAACAGGACGGCCGCAACCGTGTGTGCACCGAGCCCGACGTCCCCGCCTCGAACGTGGCCCTGCTCGCCGAGGCCCGCCGATCCAACTTCGCGGGGTGATCGGTCGGCCGCAACACGCCGCCTGATTCGCCGGCCCCTCACGCGAGCCGGCGGCCTCGCGTCTCGGGAATAAAACTCCAGAGCGCCGCGGCGAGAAGAAACGCGCCGGCCGTCACGGTAAAGGCCGCGCCGAACCCGCGCGTCTGCGCCATGCTGCCCACGACGAAAGGCGCAGCCGCACTGGCCAGCCTCCCGATGTTGTACGTCACCCCCTGCGCCGTCGCGCGAATGGTCGTGGGATAGATCTCCGCGGTGATCGCGCCAAAGCCGCTGAAGTAACCCGTGCCGACAAACGCCACGAGCGGTCCCAAGATGAGAAGGGCGGCTGGCGTTCGCACCATCCCGTACAGCCAGACCAGCACCGCAGCCGACACGAGGTAGGCCACGTACGTGGGCTTCCGGCCGATGCTGTCACTAACGAAGCCGAACGTGACATAGCCGAACCACATGCCCACCTGCATGGCGAAGACGAACCAGGACATCTGAACGGTCGACAATCCGATGCCGCCCTCACTGGTGGGCAAGGACAAATAGGTCGGGACCCACAGGTTGAGGCCCCACCAGGCGAACATCGTCGCCGCGTTCATCAAGGTGATCGACACCGTCAATCCAAGCGGAATCTGGTGGAGAAACACCCGCCACGCGGGTTCGGCCGTTGAAGCGGACAAGCGAACCGACGCGGCACGCCAGATCGCCGGCTCTTCGACGCTGCGGCGAATCCAGAGCGTGAACAGAGCCGGGAGGACGCCAACCAGAAAGACGGCGCGCCATCCAAAGGCCGGCAACACCACCATCGTCACCAGGGCCGCCGCGCCGTAGCCAATCGCCCAGCACGACTGCATCAGCCCGAGGGCCTTGCCGCGATGCTTCGCTGGCCAGGTCTCCGAGACCAATGCGGCGCCGCTCGCCCATTCGCCGCCCATGCCGATGCCAAGGCAGAGACGGAACAGAGCGAGCTGGGTGGCGTTCTGGGCCAGGCCGCACGCCGCCGTGAACACCGAGTAGATGAGAATGCTCAGCGACAGGGCCCGCGTCCGGCCCCATCGGTCGGCGAGCACCCCAAAAATGAGGCCTCCCGCCGCCGAACTGGCGAGCGTCAGCGACCCCAGCAGCCCCCCGGTCGCGCGATCCATGCCAAGGTCGGCCATGAGCGCCACGAGCACGAGCGCATAGAGCATGACGTCGAAGGCATCGAGCAGCCAGCCCATCGATGCCGCCACCAACGCGCGACGAGCCTCCGGGGACGCTTCGTACCAGAATGTCAGCACGGCTGTCTTGTACCACGGCTCAGGCTGGCCCAGTGCTCATGACCTTGATGAAGAATATTCGTGACTGCTCACAGTCAACAGAATATATTCTATGTGCAGGACCAATGGTCAGAACAATAGACGACACAGACTGCCAGATACTTACGATTCTTCAGCAAAATGCCAGGACCACCCAGGCTGATATCGCCAAAGCCGTTGGGCTGGCGCCATCGGCTGTGCTCGAGCGGATTCGCAAGCTCGAGGCGCGCGGTGCCATTCGTGAATACGTCGCGTCGATCGACCCGCACGTCGTAGACCGTTCCCTCCTGGCGTTCGTAGCCGTCCGGACGACCGAGCACGGATCGCACCAGACGGCCGCCCATGCGCTCGCAGCAATCGCCGAGGTGCTGGAAGTCCATCACGTCGCGGGCGAGGACTGCTACTTCCTCAAAGTTCGAGCGCGCGACGCCGAGCATCTCGGCCAGATGCTGCGCCTGAAGATCGGAAGCACGCCTGGGGTGACCTCCACGCGAACGACGGTTGTGCTGGAGACGGTGAAGGAATCGTCGCGCCTTCCGGTTCCGCCCGCGAGCCAGTCATGAGCGCCGCGTTCACCCGTGAGCGCCGCCTGGCCTACCTCGCCTGGATCATCGTGTCCCTGGTGTGGGGGACGACGTATTTGGGGATTCGCGTGGCCCTCGAATCCGTACCGGTGGCCCTGCTGGCTGGGTTGCGGTGGACGGCCGCGGGGTTGTTGCTGGTCGCGGCCTTGCCGCTCCTGGGCGAGCGCGTGCCGCACCCTCGGACCTGGGGGCGCATCGCCGTGGCAGGGTTCCTGATGGCCGTCATCGGCAACGGCGGCGTGGTGTGGGCCGAACAGCACGTGGCCAGCGGCCTGGCCGCGGTCATCGTGGCAATGGTCCCCTTCTGGGCGGTCCTCGTCGAAGCCGTGTGGCCGGGCGGCGAGCGGCCGTCGAAACAGTCCCTGATCGGACTGGCGATCGGCTTTGTCGGCATCCTGGTGCTCGTGTGGCCAGCGTTCTCAATCGGTCATCAACAGGGGCGGCTCTTCGTCTTCGGTGTCCTGTCGCTCCAGCTGGCGTGCCTCGGGTGGGCCGTCGGGACGTCCTACACGAAGCGTTACGCGATGGCCGCGTCGCCGATGGCCGCCGCGGGCATGCAGATGCTGTTGAGCGGCATCATGCTCCTGGCCATCGGCACCGCAGCCGGCGAGTGGAGCCGGTTGGCGTTCACCTCGCGCACCCTGAGCGCGATGCTCTACCTCGTGCTCGTCGGATCTCTGGTGGGCTATTCGGCGTACGTGTATGCGCTCAAGTACCTGCCAGTGTCAACCGTCTCGTTGTACGCGTACGTGAACCCGGTCATCGCGGTGGTGCTGGGAACGGTGCTGCTGTCGGAACCGTTCACGATGCGGATCGTGGCCGCCGCGGGCTTGGTGCTGGCGGGCATCGGCGTGGTTCGCCGGGGCACCGAGCGGGGCGCGGCGACACTCAGCGCCCGCCCTTATAGAAAGCTCGTCCTAGGCGCTTATGCCAAGCGGTGAATTCCGCGTCGGTTTGATCCTCGTGAATCGCGCGGCGCACCTCGTGGAGGCGCGCATCGAGCTCGTCGGTGGCCGCGAGAATGAAAGCCTCGACGGTGCGAGGTTCGACCGGAGAGCCGTGCTCCCGGGTTCCGTGGTGGGACACGATCAAGTGTTCGACGGCGGCCCGGAGGTCGTCTGGAAACCCGGAGATGCCGTTGATCGCTTCGCGGACGAGGATCAGGCCCAAGCCGATGTGGCCGATCAGGTTTCCGTCGCGTGAGTAGGTCGCGGTGCCCGCTGCGTACTCCAGCTCGACGAGCTTGCCGATGTCGTGCAGCAACACACCCGCGAGGACGAGGTCCTCGCTGGCGCCGTACGCCTTCGCCAGAAAGCGACCGACATCGGCCATCTTCAGACAGTGCTCCAGCAAGCCGCCTCGGTACGCGTGATGTACGCTTCGCGCGGCGGGCCATTCACGCAGCGGAGCTTCGTTGTCGGAGACCAGGCGATTGAGCAGTGTCCGAAGGTGGGGATCGCGCACGCTCGACAAGTGCGTCGTCAACTCGAGCCACATCTCGTCGATCGGCCTGGGCGCCGAGAGGACGCAGTCCTCTTCGCGGAAGCCCTGCGCGCGGTCCTGTGCCGCATGCACGCGCCGGATCTGGCTCACGACGAGCTGAAGCTGACCTTGGAACATCGTGACCCGCGCGTCGAGGCGCACGAACTCCCCGGCGTCGAACTCATCCTTGTATCGAGCCACCTCGTCGAACATCTTGGCGGTGACCTGGCCGGTCGCGTCCTGCAGGGTCATGAGCAGCAGCTCGCCGCTTCGGATGGGACGCAGCTCCTTGAAGATACAGAGGAAATATCCCCAGCCCTCGCTGTCCAGTGCCAGGTCGTGAATTCGAGGCAGGCGGCTCACGGCTGGTTAGGCATGGGCCCCGCCACGACCCGTTACCTGGGCTCCCGGTCGCGGGCCGAGCGCGAAGGTCATCGTCCCATGCACGACGAGGCGGTTGCCGACGCGGGCGCGGCCGGTCAGTACGCCCATGCGGCTGCGGAGACGCTTGACGAGCGCCTCAATCTCGACGACGTCGCCGGGGTAAACGGAGCCGCGATAGCGAACGCGCTCGATCCCCATGAAGTAGATGAGCCGATCCCGGTTCTCGGGCTTGGACAAAATGAGAATCGCGCCAACCTGGGCGACGGCTTCTGTCAGGATCGTCGGGGGCAGGGCCGGCCGCTCGGCGCCTGGGGAGGGCGAGAGGTACCGCTCGTTGACCGACACGTTCTTGACGCCGACGATGCGCTTGTCAGGCTCGAAAGCGATCACCCGGTCCACCAGCAAGAACGGATAGCGGTGGGGCAGAATGCGTTCGATGGCCGCGTAGTCGAGCGGCAGCACGAGATCGTCAGACATCGGGCAAAAGGTCAGTATACTGCGCTGTCTCGCATGCACGCTGCCTCTGCAGGCGAATCGAGGATGTCATGAAGCGTTCACTAGGAGCCTTGACGGCCGCGGATTCTCACCGTTTGAGTCAGGTCTCTCCGTCAAGGCGACTGCCCGGCCGGCGGCTGGGCAAGAGTAATAGCGGACCAGCGAGGCGAGTAGCGGACACGCTTGTCGGTTTGAGGCCTCCACCGTCGCCAGCGACGACCCCACGGGGACCAAACGCGGCACAGAAGCCACAGTTTGGTCTCAGGCGAGCCTCACTGGTCACGGTGCTGCTGATCGGAGTAACCGTTGAGGCCTTTTCCCAGACCCGCCCGGTCAGCATCGACGATGTCCTGGGCATGAAAGCGGTCGGGAGTCCCGTCGTGTCCCCGGACGGACGACAGGTGCTGTATACCGTCCGGGCATGGGAGCAGGATCCCGAGCAGCCCGACAACGGACGCATGGAGTCCCGTACGCATGTCTGGAAGGTGCCGGCGGCTGGCGGCAGCGCGAGGCAGGTCACCTTCGGCGCAAGCGGCGAACAACAGCCCCAATGGTCGCCGGACGGGCGCCATATCAGCTTCGTCGCCGCGCGCGGCACCTCGAGTGGCGAGGAAGCCGCACGGCCGCAGCTGTACCTGATGCGGAGCGATGGCGGAGAAGCCTGGAAGCTGACCGACGTCAAGGAGGGGGTCTCCTCCTACGCGTGGGCTCCCGACAGCGGCCGCATCGCCTTCGTGTCGACCACACCACGCAGTGAAAGCGAGGAGTCCGCCACGCGCCGGCGAGACGATGAGCGCGTCTTCGAGGGAGATTTCCGCTTCCAGCACATCTGGGTCATCGACATCCTTTCGAAAGAAGTGAGGGCCGTCACCCGCGGAACCGACTTCACGGTCAGCGGCGCGGTGAGCTGGGCGTCGGACAGCCAGCGCCTGACCTTCAGCGCGAAGCCGACGCCCATGCTGCGGGACGGACGATCCGACGTGTACATCGCCGATCTGACAGGGGCCGTCACCCGTATCACCACCAATCCGGGATCGGACGCGCAGCCCCGATGGTCCCCTGACGGGACGCTCATTGCCTGGGTCGCCGAGCCCGCTTCGGCGGCTCCGATTGCCGACGGCACGTTCCCCTCGTACATCGGGCACGGCCGCCTCATGATCTACGACGTGCGGAGCGGCGAAGCCCTGCAGAGATCCCACGCTCAGTTCGACGTCGACATGACCACGCCGCACTGGATGCCCGACAGCCGCAGCCTGGTCTTCACGGCTGGGAAGCGAGCCTTCACCGAGGCGTTCCGGTTCGACCTCGCCAGTGGCGCCTACACGCAGCTGACCCGCCAACGCACGTTGCAGTACGGGTCCCGCAGCCGGGATGGCAGCGTCATCGCCGTCACGATGGACTCTCCGGATCGCGCAGGCGACGTGTTTGTCACCGACCCGTCGTTCGGCTCGTTTCGCCGGCTGACCGATACGAACCCGCAGGCCGCGTCCTTCGCGCTCGGAGCCTCCGAAGTCGTGACATGGAAGAGCAGCGACGGTCTCGAGGTGGAGGGGGTCCTGCTCAAGCCGGTCGGGTTCACCACGGGCACGCGCTATCCGCTGCTGGTCGTCGCGCATGGCGGACCGGCCGGCGTGTTCACCAACAACTTCCGCGTCGGCGGTCTCGAGGGAGGCCAGCTGTGGGCCGGCCAGGGCTGGGCAGTCTTCTATCCCAACCCGCGAGGCAGCTCCAGCTACGGCGAGAAGTTCCTGCGCGCGAACCTCCATGACTGGGGAGGGGGCGATTATCGGGACATCATGACCGGGGTGGACATGCTGGTAGCCAAGGGCATCGCCGATCCCGACCGGCTCGCGCACATCGGCTGGAGCTACGGCGGGTACATGACGGCTTGGGTCATCACCCAGACGACGAGGTTCAAGGCGGCCATGGTCGGCGCGGGCCTGACGAACATGGCCAGCATGTACGGCACCAACGACATTCCGAACGTCCTCATCACCTATTTCGGGGGCATCCTCGGCAAGCGCACGCAGCCGCTCTACTCCGAGCGCTCGGCGATGACCTTCATCGACAACGTCCAAACGCCGACGCTGATTCTCCACGGCGCCGGCGACGAGCGCGTCCCGACGGGTCAGGCCTTCGAATTGTTTCGAGGACTGAAGGATCGCGGCAAGGTCACCGAGCTCGTCTTCTATCCCCGCGAAGGCCACGGGATTGGCGAGTACCATCACATCAAGGACAGGATGGCTCGCATCTTCGACTGGGTGACCCGGTACACGCCGGGCACGGCGAAGACCACAACACGATGACTTCGTCATCAGGCGGAACGCAGGGTCCGCCATCGGTCGACAGAGACGGGACGCGCTCGCCCGTGCTCGGCTCGGCAACCGACACCGACCTGCTGGCGACGCTGTTCGACCTTGGACGCGAGATCACGTCGTTTCTCGATCTCCACGAGCTGCTCGCCAAGATCCCGAACCTCATTGCGCGGCTGACGCCGTTCAGCGTGTTTTCCGTCTACCTCCTCGAAGATCTCGGCGGCGTCGGCGGGTTCCAGCGCTCGACGATCGCCGGCCCCGGCGAGCTGCGGATGGCCTACGCCGTCGGCTATCCCCAAGACGTCGTGAAGACCTTCCGTCTCAAGATCGGGCAAGGGATCGTCGGCACGGCCGTCGCCGAGGAGCGCCCGATCCTCGTCAACGATGTCACCGCCGACTCGAGGTACGTCGGTGTGGTCGAGAACGTCCAGTCGAATCTCGCCGTGCCGCTGCGCCACAAAGGCAAGGTCATCGGCGCGCTCAACCTGCTGAGCGATCGCAAGAACGCGTTCACCGAACGCGATCAGGCGATGCTCCAGCAGTTCGGGGCTCACGTCGGGCAGGCCATCGTCAATGCGAAGCTCTTCGAGCTGGAGCACGAGTTCGCCTCCACGCTCGCGGTGCTGGCCGACGTGGGCCGCGAGATGAGCGCGATTCTCGACCTCGACGAGCTCCTCACACGCCTGGCGCACCTGGTCAAGCGGCTGATCGACTACCGGACGTTCGGAATTGCCCTGCTCGATGAGGCCACGGGTCTGCTGGAGCTCAAGATCGCCATCAGCTACGGCGACGCCAAGGCGCTGGCGCCGGTCAACCTGGGGGAAGGGCTCATCGGGTACGCGGCGCTCCACAAAGAGCCCGTGCTCGTGCCGGACGTCTCCAAGGACTCGCGGTACATCAACGTCGTCAGCGACGTGCGCTCGGAGCTCGTGATCCCGCTCATGGTCAAGGACCGGTGCCTCGGGGTGTTTGATCTCGAGAGCCCGGAGCTGGACGCCTTTTCGATCAGGCACGTCGAGCTCCTCACGCTGCTGGCCGCGCAAGCGGCAGTGGCCATCGAAAACGCACGGCTCTACGAGTCCATCCGCCAGAACGAAGTTCGGCTCGAACGCGAAGTTCGATTCGCCCAGCGTGTGCAGATGGCCCTGTTGCCGCAGGCGCTGCCCAAGAAGCTCAGGGGCGTGGACGTCGCCTGGCACATCGAACCGGCCCGCGAACTGGGAGGAGACCTCTACGAGTTCCTGTCGCCGGAGCCGCACACGCTCGTGGTGGCGGTCGGAGACGTATCGGGCAAGGGCGTCCCCGCCGCCTTGTACTCATCGTTTGTCGGCGAGGTCGTCCGCGGCCGAACCTACCGCCGCCGCTTCCTGCCCGAGGAGAGCAGCCCCGCCGCCGTGCTGACCTCGCTCAACCGCATCCTGCACGAACGGCAGCTCGAGGAGTACTACTGCACCCTCTGCTACGCCGTGTTCGACTTCAAACGGCATTCAGCCAGCTTTGCGAACTCCGGGCTCCCGTTCCCCATTCACGTGACCGGGAACACGGCCGGCGAGATCGCGCTCACCGGGCTCCCACTGGGGTCGTTTGGCGCGTCCGAGTACGACGAAGAGTGCGTGGAGCTCAAGCCCGGCGACGTCTTCGTGTTCTGTTCGGACGGAATCACGGAGACCTTCAATCCGGCCGGCGAGGAGTTTGGCCCCGCACGCATCCGATCCACGGTCCTCGCGCACCGAGAACAACGCTCCAAGGACATCGTCAGCGCGGTGTTCACCGCCGTCCACGCGTTTCGTGGAGATGCCCCACAGACGGACGACCAGACTGTCGTGGTGGTCAAGATTCAGACGCCCGAACCGAAGGCCCCGAAGGACACGAGAGGCTAGCGAGGCTCCGCCGCAGACCTCAGGGAAGCGACGAGCCGCTCAGTGATGCTCTTCGACGGCAACAGCCGCGCTCAGGTAGATCGCGGTGAGCGCCATGAAGATGAACGCCTGCAGCGGCCCCACGATGAGTCCGAGCATCTGAATCGGCAGCGGGGCGAGGAAGGGGACGATGCTCGCGATGATGAGCACCACCAGGTGCTCACCGAAGATGTTGCCAAACAGACGTAGCGTCAACGACAGCACGCGCGACATGTGGCTGATGAGCTCGATGGGCAGCATCAGCACGAACATCGCCTTGGGGATTCCCGGGGGAAACGCAAAGTGCAGGAGGTAGGAGAGGAGTCCCTGTGCCCTGATGCCCTGCCAGTGGTAGTAGAGCCAGACGGTCACCGCGCATCCGAACGGCACGTTGATGTTGCTGGTTGGCGCGCCCAGGCCGGGAATCTGACCCATCAGATTGCCGAGCAGGACGAAAATGAAGACGCCGCCGCAGAGCGCCACGAATTGGCGCCCCTTGCCGTCACCGATGGTGCTCTCCAGCTGGCCGACGATGAACTGCGTGATGTCCTCGAGCACGACCTGGAAAGTGCCGGGATTGTCGACGCTCAGCCGGGCCCGAATCGTCAAGCCAACAGCCAGGACGATGAGGACGATGAGCGCGCAGAAGACGAGGTAGTCCGGGATGTACAGGCCGAAGGCCCCCGCGAGCGCATTGATGGCCTCGACCAGGGGGGAGGGGTGTTCCAGGGCTTCCACAGCCGTTGATTGTAACTCTTTTCACAAGGGGGGCCAATCCGCATGGCCCGCCCCAAGGCCGGCGGCAAAAAAACGCCGCGGTCATCGACAGTCCCTGCTGCACCATTCGTGCAGGTCAGACCGCCCGACGCCGCGGCGAGGGTGCGCCTGCCGGCTCTGCCGGCCGGGTGAGGCGCCTGTGGAGGCTCCTGGCGGCTGCTCCCGCAGCAGCCGCTCCTTGAATGCTCAGCGGGCGTAATCGAGGTCGGCATCCCGAAGATGCAAGCCAATCGATCGACCACCCACGACCGCAAACTCACCGACCCTGCCGGTCACCTTCACGCGCGCGCCTCGGGACGGCACTCGCCGCTCGTCGGTCATGACGAGGATCTCGCCGGTGCCATCCTCCACCCGGAACATCTTCACCGGGACCATCGGCAGGGCCCACGCCGTCGTCACCGTGCCCTGTACCGTGACGCGCTTGTCCACGTACCGACCGGGATCTGTCTTGACCTGTCCTATCGAGGCCCCCGTCGCACATGCCCCCGCGAGCGCGGCGAGCGCGGTAACGACGAGGACGAGGCGAGACGCCGGAGCCATGGTCGATCTCCTCATACGCGCCCGGGGCACCCGGTCGATGGGTTTCACAGTGCGCGAAAGTGGTCGCAGCAGAATCGTGAGTGTTGCCGCCGGGATGCGGCGATGCCAGCGCCTGCCTTATGAAAGCGCACCCCGGTGATCTGCCGCGACCGACGACTAGCGTTACAACTCGCGTGCCAGCGTCGAATCGACCTGTAATTCCAGCGTTTGACGACAGCACAGGACATCGCGGTGCGCCGATCGTCCTGCACGGTGGACGGCGCACGCCCTCCGAGGACGACCCATCGAGCATCGTGGGGGACACCACCCGGCGCACGACGGGCCATGGGGAGCGGCGCCGCACGTGATGCTCGCGGACGCCGGGTTGTTTCGCGTCAGTAGACGCGCAGGTACCGGTCGGTCTCCCAGGGCGAGACGTGGCGCACATAGTCATCCCATTCCTCGCGTTTGGCTTCGAGGAAGTGCTGGAAGATGTGCTCGCCGAGCGTGTCGCGAACAAGCGTGCTTTTCTCCAACTCGTCGAGGGCTTCGCTGAGGCTGGCGGGCAGGTCGTCGATCCGCAGGTGTCGCCGCTCGCGGTGGCTCATCTTGTAGATGTTCTTGTTCACGGGCGGCCCTGGATCGAGGCGCTGGTCGACGCCGTCGAGGCCGGCGCGCAACATCACGGCCAGCGCCAGATAGGGATTGCACGACGGATCCGGCATTCGAAGCTCGATGCGGGTCGAAGGGCCTCGGGTCGCGGGCACGCGCACCAGCGGACTGCGGTTCTTTTCGGACCAGGCGATCGCGGTGGGCGCTTCATAGCCGGGAACGAGCCTCTTGTATGAATTGACCAAGGGGTTGGTGACCGCGCAGAAGGCCTTGGCGTGGTGCAGCAGGCCGCCGATATAGTGCAGGCACGTCTCGCTCAGTTGCCACTGCCGCTGCTCGTCGTGAAAGGCGTTTTCCGTTCCCCGAAACAGCGACTGGTGCGTATGCATCCCCGACCCGTTGAGGCCGAAGACGGGCTTGGGCATGAAGGTCGCGTGGAGGTCTCTGCGGAGGGCGACGTTCTTGACGACGAACCGGAACGTGCTGACGTTGTCAGCCGTGGCCAGCACGTCGTCGTAGCGAAAGTCGATCTCGTGCTGGCCGGGCGCAACTTCGTGATGGGCAGCTTCGACATGGAACCCCATCTGCTCGAGGGCAAGCACGATTTCGCGCCGGACGTCTTCGCCCAGATCGATGGGAGCCAGGTCGAAGTAGCCTGCCGCGTCGTGCGTGTCGGTCGTGGGCACGCCGTCGCGGCGTTGAAAGAGGAAGAACTCGGCCTCCGGGCCAGCTTTCATCGCAAACCCACGCTCGGCTGCGAGAGCGATCACACGCTTGAGGGTGGTGCGCGGACACCCGGCAAACGGCGTTCCGTCTGGATTGGCCACGTCGCAGATGAGACGACCGACGCGCGCCCCGCTCGCACCGCTGCCGGGGGTACTGGTCTCGCTCCAGGGGAAGACCTGGAAGGTCGCCAGATCAGGCCTGAGGTACATGTCCGACTCTTCGATGCGCACGAATCCTTCGATGGACGAGCCGTCGAACATGATCTTGCCGTCCAGCGCTTCGGCGAACTGCCCGTCGGGCACCTCGACGTTCTTGATGACGCCGAGGATGTCGGTGAACTGCAGACGCAGGAACCTGACACGCTCTCGCTCGGCTCGCTGGAGAATTTCGTTACGCAGGTCGGCCACAGAAGGATTCTAGTGGAGCCCGGGCGACCCAGGGGCTCCACATCGAGCCCCTGAACCCTCGGGCTGCGCCTGTGCCTTGGCGAGGGGTGTCGTCCGGTTCGCCGCGCCACGAGGCCTGGAGAGGCTCCGCCTCGCCAAGGGCCGTGTTGGCTGGCCGGCCTCCGGCCGGGCGAGAAGACCCGACTCACGTGGTTGGGAATCTGCCGAGTCAAGGTCTCTGGCGAGGCTCGGTGCGGCAGGGGTGCATGACCCGCCCGGGACGCCAACCGTCGGCGCGCACCGAACGTCTGAGTAATGGATGGAGGTAGGGCCGATGAAGAACGTCAGATTCGGGCTCTTGGCGCTCATCCTGACGGGGGTGGTAGCGGCGGCGGTTGCCGGCCTGGTCGCCCAGACCCGCTCGGAGGCGCCCACTAAGCAGCGCTCAGCCGAAGCCAGCCGCGACCGGGCACGGTGGGCGATGTTCGATGGACGAGGCGGCCAGATTGGCGTGGTCGTGCGCGATCTCGATGCGGACGGACTCAAGGCCGCCCTGGGCGCGCCGAGCGGCGTTCGCATCGACGACGTACATCAAGACCGCCCGGCGTCGAAGGCCGGGATCAAGGAAGGCGACATCGTCGTGGAACTCGACGGCGAGCGCGTCCGGAGCGCCCGCCAGTTCTCGCGGCTCATTCAGGAGACCGCGGATGGCCGCAGTGTGCGCCTGGGCATCGTACGGGACGGCACGAAACAGAACCTTGACGTGACGCCGGAGTCGAGACCCTTCGCGTTCAACTTCGACGGCGTGGGCCACGCCTTTGAGCGCCAGCTTCGTGAGGCGGAACCGAAGTTGCGTGACCTCGAACGCGAGTTCAGGGAGTTCCGTTTCGAGGGCCCCCTCAACTTCGAGTGGCGTGGGCTGCCGTGGATGACGAGCCCTCGCGGTCGTCTTGGCGTGCAGATCGGCGACCTGACGCCTCAGCTCGCCGACTATTTCGGCGCGAAGAACGGTGGCGCCCTCGTCTCGTCGGTCACGGCCGGCACGCCGGCGGCCAGCGCCGGGCTCAAGGCTGGTGACGTCATCGTGTCGATCAATGGCGCGCGGGTCGGCGATCTGGACGACCTCGTGGAGGCGCTTCGCGGCCAGGAGGGCGAAGTCGCGATTGTCGTGCTGCGGGACAAGAAGGAGGTCAGCCTGAAGGCGACCCTCGAGGACGACCGGGAGCGCCCGCGTCGCAGTGGCCGTCCTGCCTGAAGCCTGGAGGGCCGTGACGCAGCCGCAGCGACTTCAGGCTTGCGCCTGCTGAAGGGGTGGGGCGTCGGTTGCCCCCCCGAGCAGCATTGCCAGTTGCGCGGCGACGATGGTCGCGAGCGCCAGTCGCTCCTCGTCCACGCCGGTGGCGTCTCGAAACTCCGCCGCCAACACGCCCACGGCACCCCGGACGGCCAGCAGCGGTATGGCCAACGCGGCCGCTTCACCCGCGCGGCCGACCCGGCTCACGGTCGTGGCTCCTCGAAACGCGTCTGAGGTCAGATTCGAGGCGTTCGTGCGCAGTGCGCCGATGCGGTGCATGGTGCGCTCGTCGTAGCCGAAGTAGGCGACAGGCTGCAGCGAGTCTCCGGCGTCGGAAGCGATCCAGACGACCACGCCCGATGCGTCGAGCATGTGGGCGGCTCGGGAGAGCAGCGGAGCAAGCTGGCTTGCCTCCGAGACGCGTCCGAGATCGGTGCAGAGCTCCGCGGTCTCGGTCCAGCGGTGAGTCGGCGTTGGCGGGCTCGGCGCATGGCCCTCGCGAGGATCGACGTCCGGGGGAGGGCCAGAGACGGAGAGCTCGGTCAAGACCGTCTCCCGGCCAGGCGTCCGGCCTGGGGGGACGAGAAAGAGCAGCGCGAGCGCGAGCACGCCGCCGGCGGCGGCCACGAGGTACGCCTGTTCCTTCCGAATTGCCAGCTGCCGGGTGTCCGTTGCCCGCGCCAGCTGCTCGCGGACACCCGCAGTCTGGAGCTTGAGACCGTCGATGATGTCGCGGGCGTCGGTGAAAATCGCGTCACCGGCCAGCAAGGCCTGTCCCATTCCCAGGTGGCGCTCGGCGCGTTCGCGGGCTGCGGCGAGGCGGTCGGCGAGATCCAACGCCTCTTTGAGCGACCCTCCTGTCGCGACGATGGCGTTGTCGAGCTCGAGCAGCGCGGCGTGCAGGCGATCCAGGAGTTGGGCCGTGCGCGATGACCAGAACGACTGCGACTGCCCGGAAACCAGCGTCGCGTGAAGGCCGGCTTTGATCTCGGACAGCGTGGTGATGATGGATTCAGCCGTCTGATCGGCGGCCCGTCCGGCGGAAAGCTCCGTGGAAAGCAGTCGTTGCTGCTGAAGGATTCGAGCCGTTGCGCCGCCGGCTGTCGCCAGCGCGAGGACCGCGACCACGAACCGGAGCCAGCGGTTCGACACGGCGATCAGGATAACAGCTTATTCCGGCGCTCTCGCGATTTCTTCGGTGACCAGACGCAGCGGGATGACGGTCTGCGGCGGCGCCGACTCGTTTTGCACGTTGTGCCCCTTGACCGGCGGCAGGTCCTGGAACATCGCATTCCACTTCCAGCGCTCCATCGGGTTGCTGGCCTGCAACCAGCCCTGCAGCGTCAGCGGGCGACTGAACGCCTGCGCGCCGAGGGTTTCGTATTGGGGTACCCCGGACATGCTGCCCGCGATCTCGGTACGGACGGCCGAGGCGCTCGTGAAGGTGAGCGGCACGCCCAGCGCGGCGCCGACGCTCGTGAGGATCTGCCAGTCCTCGACCGCGTCGCCCGGCGGCGGAATCACGCGAGAGGCGCTCTGCACGTGGCCCTGGTCGTTGGTATAGGTGCCGTCCTTCTCCACCCACGCGGCACCGGGCAGCACGACGTCCGCAATCGCCGCGAGTGCGGTTTGCTGAACGCCCTGGTAGATCAGCGCCGGCAGGCGACCGACCTGTCGGGCCTCGATGATCCAGTTCACGTCGCCGAGTGACCCGTCGGGTCCGGGATCGAGCACGTAGAGCACCTCGACGCGACCTTGTTCGACATCCGTCCGGAGTGTCGCGAGGTCGGGTGTGCCGTCGTTGGCCGTCCCCAGCTCGAACCCAAGGTCGCGGGCGCCGACCACATTGGGGGCGTCGGTGGCTGGGATGCGGAATCGGGTGGTCGAGGGCTGCGGCTTCTCGGTGCTCCGCCAGCTCAGGGTCACGTGCCGAACGACGTTCCCGTTGGTCAACCCGGCGCTGATGCGCTTGACGAGGTACAGCTCCTCGATGGAGGCGTGGGCCGAGCACAGCCACCGAAGGGCGGAGGGCGCACGGGCACTGACGAGGTCTCTCACGCCCAGCAAAGCGTCCTTCCATGAGGCGGCTTGCTGGAGGCCGCCCTTGCTCATGAGCAGGGGCCGACGCAGGCGCGCGTCGCCCTCGACCCACGCATAGTCGAAGCGACCGATATCGCACATCCAGAACGCGTTGACGTCCGGGTTGTAGCGTGGGGTCATGCGAACGAGGCGAGAGCCCTTCGCCCATTCCGGCTTGGCCTTGATCCACGCCGTCGTGCTGCACCCCTTCGAACACAGTGTGCAGGTGGTGTCCACCGCGTGCGGGTTGTCCCACGGCCGCGAGCGGAAGCGGTACTGACGGGTTGTGAGCGCGCCTACCGGGCAGACGTCCATGAGATTGCCCGAGAGCAATGAGTGAACGCCCTGCTCGTTGAAGGTGGCGATCTCGCTGCCGTTGCCGCGATCGGTGATGCCGATCTGCGCGTCGCCGTCGACCTCTCGCATGAATCGCACGCACCTGGTGCAGAGGATGCAACGGTTGCGGTTGAGCATCAGGGTCGGCCCGAAGTCCACGTCCGCGCGCACGCCTTCGCCGTCGAACACACGGCGCGGGAAGTCCATGCGGCTCTCGGCGTTGCCGAAGCGATACGAGAAATCCTGCAGCGGGCATTCGCCGCCCTTGTCGCACACGGGGCAGTCGAGTGGATGATTGATCAACAGGAATTCGAAGACGCCGGCACGTCCCTCGACCGACTCCGCATCGGTGGTGTGGACGACCATCCCCTCGGCCGCCGGCGTCGAACAGGACGTCTGGAGCTTGGGCATCTTCTCGATCTTGACGAGGCAGACGCGGCACGATGCGTCGATGCCCAATCCGGGGTGGTAGCAGTAGTACGGCACCTGGACCCCGGCTTCGATGGCCGCCTGGAGCACGCTCGTGCCTTTGGGGACCGAAGCCTGCCGGCCGTCAATCGTGAGCGTCACCTTTTCCATGATCAACCTCGGATCATATCAGGCCCGCGCCCGCGTCCCGGCTGCTCGCCGCGCACGGCTGAGGCTTTCCAACTCGCCGTTCAGACGCTACACTGCCGCTGTGGAAGAGCGGCGCGTCCGCATCGGTTCGCTCTTCGAGTGGCTGGCCGCCGCCGCCGCCGTGACCGGGCTCGTCTGGCTCGGCTCGGCCCAGATGCGCGGCGTGCTCGGCCCGAGACTCGCGGCCGTGATCGTGGAAGCCCCGGGCGGATCTCCCCCGGGCATTCCCGAAGGCGCTGTACACGTGCCCGTGCTGATGCTGCTCGACGGCCGGGAAATCAGGAGCGGCGAGCTGCGCAGCAGCCTTGACGGCCTCCTTCCGGAGACGGCGGCCGAGGGCCCCGCACACACGAGCAGTGGCGAATTCGGCGAGCGCCACACGCGTGCCTACAACGTCGGGGGAACGCGCTTCTACGTGGTCTGTGAGGCGCATGTGCCCGGCAGCCCGCATCGCGTGAGCGGCGTGTGGGTGCCCTGAGCGCCCGCCTCGGTCGACTCGCGTGGCTACCGGCTGCGCGTCCGGAGCTGCGCCTCACCGCCGGTCGAAGCGTCCGAGCGCCCCGTGGTCGTCGTTGACGGACACGCCTTGCAGCGATCCGGTCAGTGGAATACGCTTCTCGACCCTGGCGTCGTTGACGACGACCACCTCGTCCACCGTCCGGTCGGCGTAGGTGAGCGTCACGGTCACGGGCACGTCGTAGACCTCTCCAAGCTGCGAGAAGTTGACGACCAGGTCGTTGTTCGACACCGTCGTCGAGTACTGAACCCTGGGCAAGCCGGACTCGTAAATCCACCGCTCGAAGAACCGATCGAGCCCCCGCCCGGCTGCCGCTTCCATGGCGCGCCGGAGGTCCGCGGTCCCCGCCTTCTTGTAGCGATTGTCCCGATAGTAGCGGCGCAATCCGTCGAAGAAGGCGTCGTCTCCGACGAGGCGCCGAAGCATGTGCAGTACCGACGCGCCCTTGTTGTACACGAGCGCGCGAAACACGCGGCTCTCTCCCTTGATGTGGCCCAGGCGATAGCCGAGATGCACCGCGCCCTGATCCGACTGCTCCATGGCCCAACGCCGGAACTGTTTGAGGATGTCGCGGAAAGTCCCTTCGCCGCGTCGTTGCTGTCCATAGAGGGCCGCGAAGTACTGCGCGAAGCCCTCGCTCAGCCATTGCTCGTGATAGTTCTTCCAACCCACAGCCTGTCCCCACCACTGATGGGCCAGCTCGTGAGCGACGTAGAACTCGGGGAAGTTCGTGAACATCGCCGGGTCGTTGCGAAAGACGAACGTCGTGATCGGCGGTGGGTTGTTCAACACTGCGAAGTAGCCGGGGCTGTGGCCGCCCGGCCGGTCGTGCTCGACCATGGCCAGCGTCATCGAGTCGTACGGCACGTCGCCGATCAGCGACGAGTACAGCCGCAAAATCTCCGCGGCGACATCGACCATGTCGCGCCCACGCCCCTGCTGGCGGCGGTTGGCCTGCACGACAAGACCAATGGTGTTGCGTGATCCGATGGCAGGGAAGCTGTCCTGGCCGTCGGTGGAGGCGATCTCTTCAGGCGCCGGAATGTCGAGCGCGACCGTCACACCGTCCACACGTGTGAACCGGCTGATGATCGCGCTGAGGTAGCGTACCGGCTGTGTGACGGTGAATCCGTACATGGCGTCTGTTCCGGACGCGAAGGGCGAGGCGGGATCTGCCACCCCGGTGGCCACGACCGCGAATTCGGCGGGCACGGTCAGCCTGAGCACGGCCGAGGCATAGTCGGACACGGTGTTCTGCGGATACCAGTTCGTGCGGTTGCTCAACAGCCAGTTGCGTTCCGCAGGCACCATCGGCAGTTCGTCCAGTCGCGGCTGTGGTTCGCCCCTCCCCGCCTGTGCGCCCACGGTCTCCTGGTCGGTGGCCTGCGCGCTCAGGCGCCCCGCGTACTGCACGGTCAGCGTCAGTTCGGTGTCGCGTGGCAGCGGATTGGGCAGGTTGACCACGATATTGTTCTGGTTGCGGACGCGAAGAAACATGAGCCGCCCGAGCTCAGCGCTGGTAATGGACCGCACGGTGAGGTCTTCTGCCAGTCGCAGCGTCAACGCGGCCAGTGCGAACGACTTGATGCGAAGCGTGAGGCGGGTTCGGCCGTCGAGCCAGTCACGGTCGGGCGAAAACGACGCATCGATGTCGTAGTGAAGGACGTCGTAATCGACCAGATCGTCTTCGTTGTAGAAGCGGCCCCGGCTGCTCAGCTTCGACGGCGACGCATAGACCGCGATGTTGCGCTGCCGCTGGCGGTGGAACAGCGTGACGTCTTCCGCTTCCGCGGTCGCCCGCGCGAAGGTCAGCGTTCCATGCCTTCGCGTTCGCACCTCGGCCAGGAAATCTCCGGGCTGGGGTAGGAGCGACCAGGTGTCACGGCTCAAGTCGCGAAGGTCCAGGCTGAACGACTTGGCCAGCTCGTCCTCGAACACCCCCTGGGCTCGCCGCAGGTCGCGCGCGTTCGGCGTGCCGGATCGCGTCAGTTGGCCCTTCACCTGGTAGTCGAATTCGAAGGGACTCAAACGTACGTAGGCCGCGGAGAAGGCGGTGTCGATGGTTTCCGATCCTCCAAAGATCCGTACCTGCCCGCGCTCCTCGGCCGGCCCCGGGGCGAAAGCCATCGTCCCGTTCCCGAGCAGCACGAGCGCCGTCACTCCCTGGTCGGTGGGCGCGACGAAGACCTGCCCTGATGGAAGGCGCAACTCGAAGTCCACGGACTTGAGAGACAGATCCCGCACCACATAGGCCAACGTCGCATCGAGGGCGAGGCGATGAAGGCCATCGACAACCGAGAGCATCTCCGCCGCGGCGACACGCCAGGGCTGGGCGTCGGTCGAGTCCCGCGGCCGTCGAATGTCAAGGCGCCATGTCGAAATCCGGCCCCGAGGGCCTGCTTCCGTGAACACGTCAGCCACCACGACGAACCCTTCACCGGGAAGCGATCCCAGCAACGGGCCTCGCTCGCGTTCGCGGACGGCCGCTCGCGTGATGCCATCCGGAACCATCGAGTCGAAAAACTGCATCGACGCGTCGCGATCAGCAATAGGAGCCAGCAGCGCGGCCCAGGTTTCGCCATTTGCCGTGGTCAGCGCCATCTCGACCTCGGCGAGAAGGGCCTGGATGGAGCGGTCGTTCTCGGTCGAGGCAGACGTCTGCCGAGCCTCGGCTGCGGAGGCCAGTGACACGAGCACCGTCAAGACGGGGACAAGGCGCACAGAGAAAGTCCCTACTGTTCCATTTATCACGTTCCGACTGCGGGGTGGGCTACGAAGGGCCCCGAACGGCAGGGCTCGCCCGGCGGGTCTACGCCTGGTGACGGCCCTCTTGAGTTAGACGCTTTCGAGCGCCGTTCGGGCCCCGGTGCTCCGCAATCGGCTCAGCACGAGAACGGAGAGGTCGTCCGAGAGGCGGGAATCGCGACGATGGCGTTCCACGGCGTCGAAAACCGCCTGTCCGACATTGGCGGCGGTCGCTTCGGGGAACGCGCCCGGATAGAGCGCCAGCGTGCGTTCGAGGCCGGCTTCGTCGAAGGGCTGGCCGGTCGGATCTTCGGCCTCGGTGATGCCGTCGCTGTACATGATCAGGGCGTCGCCGGGTTCCAGGGTCAACGACCCGGCTTCGTAGGTCGACGCCTCGAACATGCCAACGGCAATCCCCCCGGTGGTGAGCCGTTCGAGGGTTCCGTCGCCCCGGCGAAGGAGCGGCGGGGTCTGGCCGGCATTCACGAACTGCAATTCGCCGCTTCGGGGATCGTAGGACGCGACGAACAATGTAATGAACCGCGAGGGGGGTGCGTGTCGTGAAATTTGTACGTTCAAACGCCCGACCAGGGTGGCGAGACTCAACCCTTCGTCGACCAGCGTCCGGAGCATCGCGAGCAGCAGGGCCATGAGCAGCGCTGCGGGGCTGGCCTTGCCGGCCACATCGCCGAGCGCCACGATGACGCGGCCATCAGGCTGAGGCAGGATGTCGTAAAAATCCCCCCCTACGGTGTTGGCTGGCTTGGTCAGGCCGAACGCCTCCACCCCGGACCCCGACCACATCCCTTCCGGCAGCATGGCCTGCTGGATCTCGCGCGCGACTTCCAGGTCGCGCTTCAGCGACAAGCGATCCGCGACCTCGAGCAGGGCCAGCAGATTCATGAGCAGGAAGCCGGTGAGCAGCCAGACCGTCCCTTGGGCAAACACGGGTCCGGGGACGCCGATCCGCACGAAGTTGAGCGGAAACGGCATTCGCAGCGTGATGACGCCGAAACCGTCGAACAACTGCAACAGGCCCACGACAGAGGTCACGAGAGCCAGCCCGTACAGCAGGCGCCGCGCGGGCGACAGCCGCATCGTGAAGGCGAGGAAAAACCCCTGGAGGTACTTGATGGCGCGCCGGTGTCGGGGCAGCCCTTCGAGCTCGCTCGTGTTGATGCCACGAGCGAAAAAGCGGTAGGCCTCGGGCGTCTCGCGCGTGAACAGCTTCCCCAGATCCTCGGTCGTGAGGTCCTTGGTGTAGTTCTTCAGGAACCGGTGAGCGGCAGAAGGCATCGTGCGTGGACGAGCTGGGAAGGTGACCCGTAACCTGGTACTGACGAAATCAGATGACGCCCAGTTCCTTGCCCACTTTTCCGAAGGCGTCGAGCGCGAACTGCAGATTGCGCTGATCATGCGTGGCCGTGACGATGGTGCGCAGGCGCGCCTGATCGCGAGCGACCGTGGGGAAAGCAATCCCCTGAGCGAAGACGCCGGCCTTGAACAGGCGATCCGACATCTCCATCGCCTTCGAGCCCTCACCGACGATGACCGGCGTGATGGGGCTCTCGCTCCGTCCGGTGTTGAACCCCATGGCGGTGAGCCCGGCTTTGAAGAACCGCGTGTTGTGCCACAGCCGTTCCATCCACACGGGTTCTTGTTCGAGCACGTCCAGAGCCGCGATGCAGGCTGCGGCGACGGCCGGGGGATGCGACGTCGAGAACAGGAACGGTCGGGCGCGATGGTACAGGAACTCGATGAAGTCGCGAGACCCGGCGACGTAGCCCCCGAGCACGCCGATGGCCTTCGACAAAGTGCCGACCTGGATGTCCACCCTGCCGTGGCAGTCGAAGTGGTCGACCGTTCCACGACCCTGACGCCCGAACACGCCGCTGGCGTGCGCGTCGTCGACCATCATGATGGCGCCGAACTCCTCGGCGATCGCGCACAGATCCGGCACCGCGCCCAGATCCCCGTCCATGGAAAACACGCCGTCGGTGATGAGGAGCGTGCGCTGGCCGGCCGGCAGCGCTTTCAAGATCGCGCGCGCGGCGCCGACATCCTTGTGCGGAAAGACTTTGATGGCCGCGCGACTCAGGCGGCAGCCGTCGATGATGCTGGCGTGATTGAGCTCGTCCGAGACCACCACGTCGTCTTTCGAGAGGATGGCGGAGACCGTCCCCGCGTTGGCCGCGAAGCCACTCTGGAAGACGACGACCGACTCGACCCGCTTGAACTCGGCCAGTCGACGCTCGAGCTCCATGTGGAGGGACATCGTGCCCGCAATCGTGCGGACCGATCCGGAGCCGGCGCCAAACCTGGCGACCGCGTCCACGGCCGCGTCCCGCAGGCGAGGGTGCGTGGTCAGGCCAAGGTAGTTGTTGGAGGAGAGGTTGACGACCGATCGGTGATCGAAGGTCGCGGTCGAGGACTGCTCGCCTTCGAGGACCCGAAGCTGACGATACAGCCCCTGTGTCTTGAGCGTGTCGAGCTCGTCGGTCAGGAACTTGAGCGGATCAACGCGCATCGGGCGA
This sequence comes from Acidobacteriota bacterium, assembly GCA_052389315.1. Classification (GTDB taxonomy): domain Bacteria; phylum Acidobacteriota; class Vicinamibacteria; order Vicinamibacterales; family UBA2999; genus JACCSI01. The sequence continues at coordinate 6,175 of JBQTIE010000205.1, read as the reverse complement.
GTATGCCACGAGCGCCACGAGCCACCAGACGAAGGCGGCTGAGTCGGAGTGGAAGGGCAGCGGTGAGTCACGGGAGCGCATACAGCACGTCGTGATCGAACCGGCCAACGGGGACTGCGCCGTGGGATGTGAGCCATCGCGTCACGGTCTCGGCCTCCCCGGCAGGATACGCGGCCTCGTGCACGATCACATGGGTCGTGTCGGCCTCGCGCAACGCCTGCCATGCTGAGGCGCCGTCCTCGGCGAGGTGCTGGAACAGCGCCACCCGTCTCTGGTAGCCCTGTGGAAAGCCGCCGCTGTACCCGTTGACCAGCCGCTTCCAATGAACGGTCGAGTAATAGACCGCACGCAGCTCCCCGGCAGGATCGCCGAAGGGGAACTCGGCGATGACGATCGCCTGCGGCATCGACGCCACAGCACGATAAACCGCCGGCGCTGTGGCGGCTGGCTCGACCCGCGTCGGGGCCCTCGACGCCGTCTCCCCCCAAGTGAGGTTGACCGGCATCGGAGCAAACGCGACGTCGGCGAGAAACGCGAGGCTGATGAGTGTCGTGGCGAGGGAGGGTCGCCGCACGCGGGCCAACACCGCCTTCGCGCCGAACGCCGCCACGATCGAGAAGAACACCGCCGCCACCATGGCCATACGCGCCGGAACACGGAGTCCCGCGACTCCGGGTATCAGCTCATAGAGCGGTTCGTACAGGCCCAGTCCCGAGAGCGGCCTGCCGAAGGACCGTGGGGCGGGACCGAGCGACAGCCAGACGGCGAGCGCGCCGAGCGCCAGCGTCACAACCAGCGGCGAGCGCAACATGCGGCGCCCCGCCTGCCGCGATCCCGGCGAGACGACGAGCAGCACGCCCAGCAGACCCACGACGCCCGCCAACAGGCGGCCACCGCTGGTCGCCCGAATCGGCACGCCTGCGAACGAGGTCACGAAGCCACCCGTGGCCAGCAGCGCTCCAAAGGCGATGAGCTGCACGAGCATCAACGAAACCAGCGCGACGCCGATCCGATCGCGCCAGCCGATCGACCACGACCATCGCGGGATCGCCGTCACCAGCGCCGCCAGCACCAGCAGCATTGCGACGACCCCAGTGAACAGCGCACCTTCTGGCTTGGGGAACGTCTGCAACACGCCGCCCCATACACGCAGCGCTTCTGGCGCCGTGACGTAGCTGTACACGTCGGCTGAATAGCGACTGACTTCGCCGATCGACCGATCGAAGCCGTGAACGAGCTGCGTCTGCCGATACTGGAAGAGGAAAGGCCACGTCAGTCCCGCGACGAAGCCGGCCGTGACGGTGAGCCATCCCCACAACCGCCAGTCACGGCCGCGGCCAGACACGACAATCTGATGCAGGACGAAGAGCACCGCGAACGGCGTGAAGTAGACGAGGTAGTAGCCGCACGACCAGTTCTGCAGGAGCAGCGCGACCGCACCCGCGACGAGCGACCACGGGCTGGCGGTGCGGCGGCCTTCCGGCCCGACGGGCCGGCCGACGATGAACCGACGGAAGCCAAGCAGGGCGAATGGCATCCATTGGGAGCTGAGCGACTGGATGTGCGCGACCTGGGCGATTCGCAACGGCAGGAAGGCGTACGCGAGCCCGGCCAGGAACGCCGCACGACTGAAGCCAGGACCCTCGCTCAGCACATCACGGGCGAGCCAGTACATGCCGAGCCCGGACAACACGAACGAGGAGAGAAACAGGAGGTTGTAGGAGAGGATGAGATTGTCCGTCAGCGCGTAGACGGGGAGGATCTGCAGTACTTGTCCGAACAGGTGTTCGGAAAAGCCGAGCGCGAGGGGCTCGGGGTGAAAGATATTGGCGTCCCAGTAGGCGCGCCATGAGAGCTGCCCGGTGAGCAGCTGTGGCGCGTGCTCGGCCCCCCAGCCGAGGATCCACATGTTGAGGAGCGAGTCGCCGAGGTCGCCGGGGACGTCGCGCCCGAGACCCGCCACGAGAGGCCACGTCATCCCGAGCGTGAGAACGGCGTACAGATAGAACGCCGGGTCTGAGCGCGCGGTCCGCGTCCGAGCCATGGAGAATCGACCTGCCGTTCGCGGACTCTACACCGCTGCCGGCGTGTCCTCAGGCAGCGAGGTATTCGCGAGTGAAGGTCGCGATGTCGTCGTAGATCGACTCCAACTCGTTCGGTGAGGCCAGAAACACCACGCGGAAGAAGCCAGCGCTGGCGTCGGTGCCGAAGCCCGAGCCGTACACGCACAGGATGCCCGTCGCGCGGAGCAAGGCCAGGACGTAGTCCGCATCGGAGCGGCCGGGAGGCAGCGAGACCTGTGGCATCGCGTAGAACGCTCCCCGCGGAGCCACGCAGCGCATGCCGGCAATCGCGTTGAGACGTGTGGTCGTCAGCTGGGCGCGTCTGCGGAGCGCCTGTCTGAAGGCGTCCTGATGCGAACGGTCGCCCGTGAGTGCGGCCACCACGGCGTACTGCATGGGTCCTGGGCTGCACAGGCGGCCGTCAGCGAGCTTCTTGATCGCGGCCAGTGCTCCGTCCAATCGAGGCGTGGCGCCCACGGCCATCCAGCCGGCCCGCCACCCTGGAGCCAGATACGCTTTCGACAGGCTCGAATAAGAGATGATCGCCGCGTCAGGATCGAGCGTCGCCATGGGAGCGACGGGGCCATCGTACGCCAGGTCTCCATACACTTCGTCAGCCAGGAGGACGAGGTTGTGCTCCGCGGCCACCCGAATCAGCTCGCGTCGCACCGAGTCGGGATAGATCGCCCCGGTGGGATTGTTGGGATCGATGACGACGAGCGCACGAGTGGCCGGCGTGATTCGACGCCGCAGATCTGTCAGATCGGGCAACCAGTCGTTTTCCGGGGCCGTCCGGTAGTACTGCGGCTCCGCGCCGATCTTGGCGAGCACCGCCGTGTACAACGGATAGGTTGGCGACGGTACCAGGACGGCTTCCCCCTCGTCCACGATCGCGGTGAGCGCCAACTCGAGACCTTCGGATGTGCCCGAGGTAATCAGCACGCGGTCGGGCGCCACCGGCACTCCGCGGGTGGCGAAATCCGCCGCGACGGCCTCGCGCGCCGCGGTGATACCGGCCGACGCGGTGTAGCCGTTGTGGCCGTCCCGCATGGCTCGTTCGACGGATTCAATCAGATGCGCTGGCGTCTCAAAGCCGAATTGGACGGGATCGCCGATGTTCAGATACCGCACCCGCATGCCGGCCTGCTCGACCTTCTTGGCCTCGAGGACGATATTGCGGATGGCATAGGTGAACCGATCGACTCGGCGCGCGGTGCGAAGTGGTGCTGAAGCCACTGACATCGGACGAGATCTTACTCTGGGGGTTCGTGGAGCGAGGCCCGAAGAATCGACCCTCCACACCGACCGAATTGTGAAAAAACTACACGAAGGACGGGGGGTTTCACACGATTCCGGGCCTGGATCTCGGCAGCAACTATATGCAAATTAATGAGTTATCGAAAAGGCCTGATCTTTGCAATCTGTCGGGCATGTTGAGGGGTATGGCCCTCCTTATGCTGAGCCTGATCGTTGCATCGTCCACGGTGGGAGTCGCGCAGCAGGACGTGCCGCCGGGGGAAGTTCCCCGCTTCCGGTCCGGTGTGGACCTGGTGAGCGTGACGGCGACCGTGCGAGACCGACGAGGCCGGTTCGTCCGCGGGTTGAGGGCCGTTGATTTCGAGGTGTTCGACAACGGCGAGTCGCGGCCCATCACGGACTTCCGGGCCGATTCGTCGCCGGTGAGCCTCGCGATTCTCTTTGATATCAGCGGAAGCATGCGCATCGCCGATCGCATGCTCGCCGCACGGTTTGCGGCCCATCACGTGCTCTCGCAGCTGGTGATGGGTCGCGACGAAGCCGCGCTGTTGACATTCGACAGCCGGTTGCACGAAGTGGCCCCGTTTACGGTCGATACGCGTGCTCTACAAGGCGCGCTGGGGGAGGTCGATCCGTTCGGGGCTACTTCGCTGCACGATGCCATCGCGGATGCGGCCAAGCGGGCGGCCGCCCGGACCACGCGACGCCGAGCCGTCGTGGTGATCACGGACGGCATCGACACGGCGAGCGGCCTGACCCCGGCCGAAGTGTCCGGCATCGCCAGCTCGATCGACGTGCCGGTCTACATCGTCGCGACGGTCCTTCCGATCGATCACGTGGGCCGCGACGGTGCGCTGCCGCGACGCGCCACCGTGGACGAAGACGGGAGCATCGAGGATCTCGCGAGGTGGACGGGTGGCGTCCTCCACTATGTGAGCACGCCGGCGGACACGGCGCTGGCCGCGCGGCAGGTGTTGGAGGAGCTGAGGCAGCAGTACGTGATTGCGTTCGAGCCAGCCGCAGGGAAGGGCTGGAGGGCACTTGAAGTGCGGACGCGGGACAAGGATCACAGCGTGCGTGCGCGTAGTGGGTACGTGGCGGGAGGCCCCCGCGGGTGAGCCGGGGCCGAGTCGCCTACATGTCTGGAGGAATCATGCGGAAACGGGTATTCGTCATCGGGATGTTCGCAATTGCCCTCGCAGTGGGCCCGGCGTGCGCGACGAAGAAGTTCGTGCGTGAAGAGGTGGGGCAGGTCAACGACAAGGTCACCACGCTTGGCCAGTCGCTCGAGGATACGCAGGAGCGCGTGCGCCAGAACGAGGCCAAGATCGGCGAAGTGGACAAGCGCGCCCAGCAGGCCGCCGGCCAGGCCCAGCAATCCGCCAACCAGGCACAGCAGACGGCCACCGGCGCGCAGCAGGCGGCCAACGCCGTCAACGACCGCGCCGAGGCCATCGAATCGGCGGTGCGAAAGCTGCTCTTCGAGGTGGTCGTCAGTGAGGACCAGGGCAAGTTCGAATTCGGCAAGACGGAACTGCCCGTGGGCGCCAAAACGGCGATCGATCAAATGGTCGACCAGATTCGTGCGCAGAAGACCAACGTATGGATCGAGGTCGAGGGCCACACCGACAACGTGGGCGACCAGCTTTACAACGAGCGGCTCGGGCTCGAGCGCGCCGAGGAGGTCAAACGGTATCTGTACGAACAGCACCAGGTGCCGCTCCACAAGATCAACGTCATCAGCTACGGTGAGGACAAGCCGGTCGCCCCGAACAACACGCGTGACGGGCGTTCGCAGAATCGGCGAATCGTCATCAGGGTCCTCGCCTAAGACGGCTCGCGAGGTCGGACACCACGAAGGGCCGGGAGGTTTCCCGGCCCCTTCCTGTTCATGGAGGTGCCCGCCTGCCTACAGTTCTGCACAAAGCGTCCGATAGGACGACCAGGCGGGAGGATCACACATGGACGCTCGAAGAGGGCTCTTGGCGGCTGGAGTGGCTGCAGCGGTTCTGTCGGCGGCCGAGCCAGTGCAGGCACAGCCACAGTTCGGCATCGGTCCACGCGTGAGCTTCGTTCGCGCAACCCAGCCGACGGGCAATGGGGCCCAGCGGCTCTCGGGTGGCAGCGTGCGGTTCAGCGGCAAGCGGACGGCGGTCGAGCTGGCCGTGGACTACCGTGCAGGCGTCACAGGTGATCTTGCCGAAAGGATCAAGGACTTCCCGATCCAGGCGTCGCTGCTCGTGTACCCGGTGCGGGCGGTGCTCTCACCCTACCTGCTGGCAGGAATCGGCTGGTACACCGAGGTCCAGCCCGGACCAGTCCCCCAGGTCAACGCGGGCGAACGACGAAGCCGCAAGACCGGCTACCATGCGGGCTTTGGCGCTGAACTCCGGGTTCACCGCCACGTCGGACTCCACGGCGACTATCGATACACCTTCATTGGCTTCGGCGATCCGGACCAGACGTCAAGCACGGCGTCCACACCGCGTTTTATTCCGTTTGCGGAGCAACTCCGGCTGAACCACGAGGGATCGATGTTCACCTGGGGAGCCACGTTCTACTTCTAGCGAGACGGAGCCTCAGACCCGCGAGCATGGAGGAGCGGCTCCACCTCGCTAGACGCTATGTTGTTTTGCGCTGCCTCCGGCAGGGCAGTCGCCTTGACGGACAAAACTTGACTCACTTGGTCGACATTCGGGGCCGTCAAGGCTCCTAGCTAGCGAGGCTTCGCCTCAGACCGCCGAGCATGTTGGGCGGTGAGGCTCCGCCTCGCTGATATGGAATGACTGCTTGTCAAGCCCCGACCTTTCGATAGTGGCTTGGCGATAGCGCCAGCAAGCGTCAGCTTGCTGGCA
>JBQTIE010000204.1:0-19006 GCA_052389315.1 Acidobacteriota bacterium | reverse complement strand
ACCCGCATGGCGGCGCGCGTGCTCTTTGCCGCCTCCCAGATCGCGCTGTTTCAGGGCCGGCTGGCGCACGCCGGCTACGTGGCGCGACCCCTCCCCACGTGGCCGGAGTCTCCGGCAGCTGCGGCCGTGCTCGCGGATCAGCCGACCGATCCGTAGTCGACGATGGTGGTTCCCTCGGCGACCTCGCCGAGCTTTCGCAGCGCCTCGACGACGGTGGCGCGCAGCAGCGGGTCCGGGTGTCGCCGCCACTCTTCGAGCTGGCCGACGAACCGGGTCAGCTGGAACTCGCCGACGGCAAACACGGCACACGACTGGAGCCAGGGATCCGGGCTCAGCAGCATCACGGCGACGGCCTCTTCCCGATCGCCCATCGACGTGCCCAGCAGCTGGTCGGCCAGGCGTGCCCGCTGCTCGGCGCTGACGCCGCGATCGAAGAGGGGCAGCAACAGCCCGCGCAGCTGCGGTGGAATCACCGCCTCCAGGAATTCCAGGGCGTTGTCCTGAACCACGGGATTGGCGGCCTGCAGCCCGACATAGGCGCTATGCAGGTCGTGGGCCGGATAGAGGATCTTGAGCAGCCGGAAGATGCGTTCGGTCTCCTGCCGCATCGAGTCGCGCAGCCCCTGTCCGATGGGCTCGGTTCCCTGTTCGGCGGAAGGGCCGAGCGTTCGCAGTACCTGATAGGAGCGGTAGTGGCTCATGATCTCCGCGCCAAGGACGGTCTCGATCATCCGCAGGTCCACTCGTCGATCCGGATTGAGCTGTGCGAGCTTGTTGAGCGCCATGATGACGCGGTGGCGGAGCACGGTGTCCCCTTCAAGCACGCACTCGGCGAGGACGAATTGCGCCGACGGCGTGCCGATGGCCTGCAGGACTGCCGGAATCTCCCGGCGGATCTCGATCGGCACGGAGCGCTCCGTCAGGTGTTCGCGCAGGGTGCCGACAACGGCGTCGCCCAGCTCCGCACAGATCTCGACCACGGTCTGCGTCAGCGCGGGATGCGGGAGACGTTTGAGCGCCGGGGGGATCAACGACCGCTTGCGAAGCCGTCCGACCGCCCTCAGGGCGGCGGCGACCACCTCCGTGTCGGGATCATCGAGCAGCGTGGTCAGCTCCTCGTCGAACAGATCGGGGACCGAGGCCAGCAGCTGAGCCGCCTCCAGCCGCGTGCGGCGTCCCTCGGCGCCGCGCTCGGCCACCATCGCCCCGATGATGGCGCGCGCGGCCTCGGCATTATGAGCGCGGCCGGGCCTGGCCAGAAACGCCGCCATCGCGGCGCGCAGCGAGAAATCGGCGAAGTTCCCCAGCCGTTCGATGCGCTCCAGCGGGTCGATGTGGGCGTGCTGGGTCAGGTACAGCAGAGCCTCAGTGCGAACCTCGAGGTGCGGATCGTAGAGCAGGCGCTCGATCTCGGCGGTCAGCGCAGGATTCCCCGAGCGCGCCAGCACACGAATGGCATGCGCGCGCACCTCCGGCTCTTCGTGTCGCACCAGGCCGCGCACCGCCGGATGCACCATGCGGTCGTGGGTGAGCTCGAACAGCTTGAGTGCGTACAGGACGTCGCTGGCGGGTCCCGCGAGCTGTGCCGCGATCAGCTCCGACGCGGACCGTTCCAGCACCGGTGCGGCGGCGCGCTCGATATCCACGCGATGCTGATGGATGCTCTCGCGCAGGTTCTCCACATACTGCCGGCGCGCCACCAGCGCCGCCCAGACCCACCCCCCCAGGGCCACCAGCGCCAGCCACGACAGCTCGACGGGCGTCCACCCCAGCCCGGCAGCCAGGGCCAGGACCGCCAGGCCCCCTGCCGCGTCCCCGAGGCGATAGATCACGTTGTCGATGAAGGCTTTGACTCGGAACGTGACGCGAACGGGGACGGGCAGGTACAGCAGTTCGATCGTGGCCTTGTCGATCGAATACCGCAGCACTTGATCGCTGGCCTTGAGCGCCCCGGCCGCAAAGAGCGTGCCGAGGACGAGCAACGCCACCGAGCTCATCGTCAGCGCGACCGGCACGATGAGCAAGGTGACGCCGATGCCCGCCACGCGAAGCACGCGGCCGGTGAAGGCGACTTGCATCACGAGCGCCGCGAGGCCGGCGTACATGTTGAAGGTCCCGAAGAACATCGTGAGCGCGTCGGTGTCGGGGATGTTCGCCTTGGCTAGCGCCTTGAACTGCCAGCCGGTCACGGTGGTCACCAGGGCCCCGAGCCAGATGACCAAGGCGATGGCCGTCAGATAGCGCGAATCGCGCACGAGGCCGAAGCTGGCCCAGAGGCCCCCGTGATCGACTTTACCCGGCGTCGGGACGTCACCGGTCTGGCGGGGCCGATCGCGCCAGACCACCCACACGATGCCTGCTGACGCAGAGAGCGTGATGGCCACCCAGACGAGCGTGCTGGCCGTCCCGAACCGATCGACGATGCGATGGGTCGCCAGACCGCCGACAATCCAGCCCAGGATGGCGCCGGCCCCGATGAGACCAAAGGCGCGCTTGGCCTCGCGGGTCGTCATCACGTAGTTGGCCAGCGTCCAGACCTGGGTGGGAATGAGGACGCTCATCGCGCCGACCCAGATGTAGATGGCCACGAAGAGCGGCCCCGAGCCGCCCGTGTCCGGACGGGATGCATACCACCAGAACACAAGGGCGGTCGCCGCGAAGGCCGCGAGGCTCCCGATCTGGACGTTCCGGAGGTTGGTCCGCGCGCCGGCCCGAATGTAGACGCCGGCGACCAGGGCGACCAGAACGGCAATGGCAATGTCGACGTAGGGGAGCGCCGTGGCGTCGAAGCGGTCCAGGAACAGCGCGTCGCGCGCTGCCTTGCTCGCCACCGATCCCGCGATGGTCAGAAACAGATAGGCGCCCAGCGGAAGCGCGCGCGCCAGCTCCTGCGGCGTCAACCCAAGCAGGCGATATGCGAAAGTCGTCATGGGGCGGAGACGGACGCCAAGAGTGTAGCCGTACTGCTGCCAAGCTCTGCTAAGCTTGTGCCCCCATGGCAGATCACCCCTCCGAGTCGCTGCTGACGAGGCTTCTCCGGCCCGTGGCCCAGGTGCGCGCGAACGAAGCGACGACCGCGCTCCTGATGTTCGCCTACTCGTTTCTGGCGATGACCTCGTACAACATCGTGAAGCCGATCACCAGGTCGCAGTTCATTGCCAGCCTGGGCGCCGACAACCTGCCCTGGGTGCAATTTGGCGCCGGCATGTTGATCGGCCTGCTCATGCAGGGCTACTCGCGTGTGATCGGGTTGGTGCCGCGCCGCTGGACCGTGCCCGTGACCCAGGGAGGCCTGGTGGCATTGCTGCTGGTCTTCTGGTTCCTCTTCACGCAGGTGGGCGGGGAATGGATTTCGGTGGGGTTCTACCTGCTGGGGCTGATCTTCGGCCTGCTGACCATCAGCCAGTTCTGGACCATCGCCAACGACATCTACGACCCGCGGCAGGCCAAGCGGCTGTTCGGGCTGATCGGCGGCGGGGCCAGCCTGGGCGGCGCCACGGGGGCGGGGCTGACTTCGGCGCTCGTGAGACAACTCGGCCAGAACAACATGCTGCTCGTGAGCGCGGCCATCCTGGCCCTGTGCATGGCCATCGTGACGTGGGTCATCCGGCGTGAGCAGCAGGCCGGCAGCACCGATGCGAGCAAGACGGGCGAAGAGGAGGGGGTCGGCGGGGCCGAGGCCTTCCGCATGCTGCGCGATTCGCGGCACCTGCAGATCATCTCGCTCGTGATCGGGTTTTCGGCCGTAGGCGCGGCCATCATCGAGCAGCAGCTGAACATGGCGGCCGCGGAGTCCCAGGACTCCGCGGATGGTGTGGCAGCGTTCCTGGCGCAGATCATCGTCTATCTGTCCCTCATCGGGTTCGTGGTCCAGGTCACGCTCACGAGCCGCATCCACCGTTTCCTCGGGATCGGGTTTGCGCTGCTGATCCTGCCGGTCAGCCTTGGCGGCACGGGGCTGTTGATGCTGCTGAACGGCGCGTTGTGGACGGCGGGCCTCGCGCGCATCCTCGACACGTCACTCCGCTACACGGTGGACAAGACGTCGCGGGAAATCCTGTTCCTGCCGCTGCCGCTCGACTTGAAGTACCGGGCCAAGCCGTTCATCGACGTGACGATGGATCGCGTGTCCAAGGGCCTGGGCGCCCTCCTGATCCTCGTGCTGATCAAGGAATGGGGGCTGGGGCTGAGCTGGCAGCAGCTGAGCTTCGCCAGCCTGTCCATGATGGTCCTGTGGGTGCTCTTCGCAATGCGAGCGCGGAAGCAATACCTGGCGGCGTTCCGGAAGAGCATCGAGCAACAGGGCGTGCAGCCGTCGGAGATCCGGCTGGAGACCGCGGATCTGAACACGATCGAAACGCTCGTGGCGGAGCTCTCGCATTCGGACCCCCGGCGAGTGGTGTACGCCGTGGACCTGCTGGAATCGCTCGACAAGCGGCACCTGGTCACTCCCCTCCTGCTGCACCACGAGTCGCCGGAAGTGCGGGCGCGCGCGCTCGGCGTGGCGGCGCAGGCTGGCGAAGACCGGAGCGCCCACTGGATGCCCGGCATCGAACAGGCCCTGAAGGACAAGGATGGGACCGTCCGGCTCGCCGCCGTCCGCGCGATGGCAGCGCTGAGACGCGAGGAGGCCGCGGATCTGATGCGCGAGTACCTGCAGGATCGGAACCTGCAGCTGGCGGTGACCGCAGCGTGCGCCTTGGCCGACAGCTCGCGCAGCCAGGACCGTGCCGCCGCCGAGGAGACGCTTCAGCGGCTGGCCAGCGACACCCGCGAGCAGGCCGCACCCGTTCGCCTGGAGGTAGCGCGGGGCCTCGGCCAGATTCCCCATCAGGCGTTCAGGCCCCTGCTCGTGCCCCTGATGTACGACGCGGACCTGGCGGTGGCCCGTGAGGCTATTCAGAGCGCCGGCAAGCTGGGCGCCTCGGACTTCCTGTTCGTGCCGCCGCTCATCTCGCTGATGCGCAATCGTCTCCTCAAACCCGCCGCGCGTCAGGTGCTCGTCGGTTACGGCGACGACGTGGTGGACGCGCTGGCGCACTTCCTGCGCGATCCCGAGGAGGACATCTGGATCAGGCGACATGTGCCGTCCACGCTGGGGCTGATTCCCACGCAGCGATCGCTCGATGTTCTGGCGGCGACGCTGGCCGACGGCGACGGCTTCATGCGATTCAAGGCTGCCGCCGCCATCGAGCGGATCCGGCACGACAAACCCGAGCTCAAGCTCGATCCGGCTATCGTCGAGCGCCAGGTGCTGCAAGAGTCCACGCGTGCGTTCAACGCCCTCACGCTGCGCCACAACCTCTTCGTCACGGGTGGTCTCGATACGTCAGCCCTGCTCGCACAGGCCTTGAGCGAAAAGCACTCCCGAACGCTCGACCGGGTCTATCGTCTGCTGAGCCTCGTGCAGTCCCCCGATGACATCTCAGCCGTCCGCAAGGCGCTCGCCGCTCCTGACGCACGTCTCCGCTCCGGGGCGACCGAGTACCTCGACAACCTGCTGGCGGGCGAAGTGCGCCGCCGGGTGATGCTCCTCATCGAAGAGATGCCGGCCGACGAGCGGATTCGCAAGGGCAATGCGATCTTCAAGACGCGCGTCCGTGATGTCGAAGACACCCTGGCCCAGCTCATTCACGACGATGACCAGGTGATCGCGGCCGCCGCCATTCACCTCGTCGAGCAGCGCCAGCAGTGGACGCTGGCCGACGACCTCGAACACGCCCTGGCGCACCGCGATCCACGCGACTGGTTCGTGTTCGAGGCGGCGTCATGGGCGCTGGCCGCGCGGCGGATGCCCGTGGAGCGCCGGCGCGCCCTGTGGCTGGAGCCGCTTCCGGCCGTGGAGCTGGCCAGCCGACTCCGGCGCGTGCAGCTGTTCAGCTTCGCGTCCGTCGACGAGCTGTTCCGAATCGCCGGCCTTGGCCGGCAGGTGCGGTACGAGGCCGGGCGCGTCATGTACGAGACGGGTCGGCCGGCCGAGGCCCTCCAGTTCCTGCTCGATGGCCGCGTCTCGGTGGAGCCACGCGACGAGGCACCGATCGAAGTCGACGCGCCGGCCGTGCTCGCTTTCGAGGAGATTCTCGAAGGCAGCCCGATGTCCTCCACGATCCGCGCGACTGACACGACGATCGTCCTGTCGCTCACGAGCGAAGAGGTGCTCTCTCTCCTCTCGGAGAACGTCGAAATCGCGCAAGGCATTTTCCGCCTGCTGATCGATCGACGCGGTCTGGGCGGCTGGCGCACCGTCGTGCACGGGCGCCTGCCGTCCGCGCTGTCGCGCAAGGTCGCCGCCGGCCAGGATCTGCAGGCCGTCGACCACATCCTCCTCCTGCAATCGAGTCCGCTCCTGGCGCGGGCCACGGCCGCACAGCTGGTCAACCTGGCCGCGACGGCACGCCCTGTATCGCTCAAGGCGGGCGCCGACCCGATGGCCGGCGGCGAGCCGTTCGCGCTCGCCCTCCTCGATGGCGCCATCAGCGTTCAACGCGAGGGCCAATCGACGGACACCGCGGGGGCCGGCGACGTCATCGGCATCTACGAGGCGCTCGGAGGGGTGCCCTTCGAAGTGCGCACCGAAGTCGTCAAAGATGGGCGGGCGCTGCGATTCGGGCGCTCGGAGATCCTCGACGTGATCGCCGACGACGTCGACTTGCTGCAGGGCATCTTCAGCGGGCTCCTGCACGCCAAGCCTGCCGACATCGCGGCTGCCGGGTAGGATGCGCATTTAACAAACTCTTCACACGCGGCGTTCAACCTCTGAGGGCGTAATCCGTCAGAACAGATAGTGACGTTTTTGACGGAGGGAATCATGACCACACGCGTTCTTCTCGCCGCGGGCCTCACCGCGGCTTTGGCCGGCGGCAGCGCTGTCGTGCTGGCTCAACCAGCGGCAGGCCCGGGCTTAGCGAGGCTCCGCCTCGGACCGACGAGCATGTACCCCGGCGGCTCCGCCTTGCTTGGGGCAGTGTTGGCTGGCCCGGCCGCCGGCCCGGCGAGAAAACTTGACCCAAGTGGTTGGGAATCTGCGGAGTCAGGTTTTCATGCCCAGGGCGGCCCGGGGCCCGGCCATCGCATGGGCGGCCCACGAGGGCTCGTCAGGCAGTTCGGGGTTCGCGGGATCGACCTGACCGACTCGCAGCGCGATCACGTGCGCAAGATCAGGGCGGCACAGCGGGACGCCGTGCGTGATGTCAGCAGCAGACTGCGCGATGGGCATCGCGCCCTCGCGGAGCTGAGCCGTGCCGCGGAGGTCGACGAATCCGCCGTTCGCGCGGCCAGCACCACCGTCGCCAACGCTCTGGCAGACGGCGCCCTCCTGCGCGCGAAAATCCAACGCGAGGTGGCGGCCATCCTGACACCGGAGCAGCAACAGCACCTTGCAGAACGGCGTCAGCGGCTGCAGGAGCGCCGCGGCGAGCGGCAGCAACGCCTCGAGCAGCGGCGGCAGCGACGCCAGTAGTTCCCGTCACGCCTTCGGGTCTCCGGGCGGGACCGCTATGCGCCCCCCAACGAGAATTCCGTACTCGCTGCCGGTCCGCATAGCGGTCCTGGGCGCGCGGAGCGCGCCAAGCAAATACTGCCCACCAGTCAAGGGCGAGGTTCCGCAGTCATCGGGATATCAAGGGCGAGCCCTTGACTGGTTCCCCCCTGCCGGCCCGGATACCCGAATGGTCTCGCCAAGACGCAACAGGCGAAGGCCGTTGAAGGTCACGACGACGGTCGCGCCCGTGTCCGCCAGCACCGCCATCCAGAGCGGCGCCGCCCCGAGAGAGGCGGACACCATGAAGGCCAGTTTGGTCGCGAGCGCCACGGCGACGTTCTGGCGGACGACTCCCAGCGCGCGCCGCGCGTGCGCGACGAGCAGATGCACGGCCTGTTCGTCCGGGTCCGCGAGCACGACATCGGCATCCTCGATCGCCGTCCATCGATCCTCGCCGACACCGACGATCGTGACTCCCGCCGCTTCGAGGCCGCCTCGCGTGAGCTCCGCCGCCCCTGCCGCGCGCTCCAGCACATCCCCGCCTTTCACGAGGATCCCGCGCCGCGCGGCCGAGGTGAGCGCGGCGACCATCGTGACGGGCGTCGAAATGACGAGCGCGCACGGACAGGCGAGCACGAGGAATACGAGCGCGCGGTAAAACCAGTCGCGCCAGTTCGCGTCCAGCAGCGGCGGAACCACCGCGAGCAGGATCGCCGCGACCGTGACGGTTGGCGTGTAGATCGCCGCGAATCGTTCGATCCATCGCTCCACCGGCGCCGGGTGCTGGAGGCCCCGGACCACCAGCGACGGACCGCGTCCCACCAGCGCCGCGATCTCGTGCCTGGCACGCTCGATGCTCCACGCCTCCACCCGATGGGCGAGGGCGAAGAGAAAGGCCACCGCGGCGCCCTCCGCCCATTCGCCCACCAGCGCCGCGCCCACCACGCTGAGGCACACGAGGACGTGCATGTCCAGGCGGCGGTGTCGCACCGACGCCACCGCGCGCGGCCACATCGGCCAGAGACCGGCCAAGGCCGACAGTCCGTAGACCACAATCGCGCGTGGGTCATCCGTATGCTGGAACAGCGCATCGAGCCACCGGTCGGCGGAGACGCTCCCGATGAGCCAGGCCACCGCGAACAGAACGCCGCTCGCGATCATCGAGACGGTCGTCGGGCTCCGCCAGATCGCGACGTGCGGCTCGTCCAGGTGGCCGGCGTGTTCCGCGGGCACGCGGCGGGGACCTTCAGCCCGATAGGCGGGGTGTGCCGGCAGCCCCGTGCCCTGCACCGCCGCCACCAACGCCGCCTCGCTGGACTGCTCGTCGTCGAAGACGATGTCGACGAAGCCGTTGACCAGGTCGAACTCGAGGCGCGCAACGCCGCGGTGCGACGCCAGGGCCTGACGCACCAGCGCGGCCTCGTCCGCGCAGTCCATGCCGTGTACGTGCAGCCTGAGCTCGCCGGTCACGTGAGTGCGATGCCTAACTCGACAGGCGCGGCCAGGCGGTCACAGCGCCTTGATCGCGTCGAGCACCTCGGCGGCATGCCCGTCCACCTTCACGCGGTCCCAGCGACGAGCGACACGGCCGCTCGCGTCGATGAGATAGGTTGTCCGCACGATGCCCATGTACGTTCGGCCGTACCGAACCTTCTCCTGCCACACGCCGTAGAGTGCCGCCACGGCGTGATCGGGATCGGCCAGCAGCGGGTAGGTGATCCCGTGCTTGTCGGCGAAACGGGCCTTGCTGCGCTCGTCCAGGATGC
The DNA here is from genome assembly GCA_052389315.1 of Acidobacteriota bacterium. GTDB lineage: Bacteria > Acidobacteriota > Vicinamibacteria > Vicinamibacterales > UBA2999 > JACCSI01. The sequence continues at coordinate 9,760 of JBQTIE010000204.1, read as the reverse complement.
TCACACCCAGCACCTGGGCTGACTGGCGCCGGAATCGGGGCAGGCCATCGCGAAACTCGCACGCCTCCGTGGTGCACCCGGGGGTATCGTCTTTCGGATAGAAGAACAGCACCACGGGCTTGCCGGCGTAGTCGCGCAACGAACGGTCGCGGCCGGCCTGGTCCTTCAGGGTAAAGGTCGGCGCCGTCTGACCGACATCCATTAGTAGCATCTCTTCGCTCTACGCCCACCGACTGCACACGATGGCACACGCGCCGTCTCGACAAGCACTCGGTCAATGACGAGCAATTGTGTCACGAACAACGCAGGGAGAGAACTCACTGGACGCCACGCGCGGCACCGGCCCTCGAGGCTTTTCGCTGATCGAACTGCTGATCGTGGTGGCGGTCGTCGGGGTCATCGCGGCCATCGCCGTCCCCACCCTCCTCCGATCGCGCATCGCCGGCAACGAAGCCTCGGCCGTCGGGTCATTGCGCGCCATCGTCTCGGCCCAGCAGGACTACAACGCCCTCAATCGTGGTTACGCGACGAGCCTGGAGAGCCTCACTGCGCTCTGTCCAGGCGCGGGCACGGCATTCCTCTCTGGCGACCTCGACGCCGACGGCGTCGCCAAGAGCGGTTTCATCTTCTCGATCGACGACGGCGACGGGGCGGTGGCGGGTCCGGATGACTGCATCGGCACGGCCACGCAGACCCTGTACTACGCGTGGGCCAGGCCCGAGACCGTCGGCTTCAGCGGCAACCGGGGATTCGCGTCGAACACCCACTCGGCCATCTGGCAGGACACGACGGGTGTGCCCCCACCCGAACCGTTCGTCGCCGGCGGCACCATCTCGCCGCTCGGCACCAGTCAGTAGGCCGACACGAAGCTCTCGATCGGCCCCTCTACTTCACCCCGAACAGCCGCTCGGTCTGGGCAAAGCGTCGCGCCGTCAAGTCGCGAACCGTCGCCACGACCCGATAGATCCCGGTCTCGTCGGTGGCCGCCAGCGGCAGCGATGCCACCGCGCGGCCGCCGCTGAGCGACAAGTCTTTGAGCTGGGTGTGGACCGCTCCGTCAGGCTTGTAGGCGACTACTTCCGCCGTCGCGGTACAGGCACCCTGTTCGTTCTTCTCACAACCCTGCACCATGACGACCACGTGTACGCGTTCCGTGCGCGAGACCTCGCTGTCGTGATCGACGGGCGGCACGGCTGGCAAGCGGTGGATTTCCTCGGCCGTCAGGGTCGTGATGGCGACCTCGCTCTGGAGGACGCTGCGCTTGTCGGTGAGCGACACCATCGGCAGCACCGGGGGCGGCGGCTGCTGCGCGGCCGGCACGATGCCGGCGAGGCTGACGAGTATCGCGCTGATCAGGCTCCTCACGCCCGTACCACCTCCTTCACCGCGGCGATGATGTGACGGGCGGAGATGCCGAAGTGGTCGAGCAGTTCGGCAGGCTTCCCGCTGCGTGGGATGGCGCGAACGGCCAGTCGCGAAACGGCCAGCCCGGCCGGGGCGACGGCGCGGGCGACCGCATCGCCGAGTCCGCCCGACACGTAATGGTCCTCCACGGTGATCAGCCGGCCGGTGTCACGCCCAGCCTCGATGAGAGTGGCCGCGTCGACGGGCTGCACGGAGTACAAGTCGACGACACGGATGGCGATCCCCTCCTGCTGCAACGTGTCGTAGGCCGAGAGCGCCTCGAACACCGTGACGCCGGCGCCGATCACGGTGGCGTGGTCGCGATCGCTGCGGCGCAGCACCTTGCATCCACCGATGGGGAACTCTTCCTCATTGGCATAGATGACCGGCGTCTTGGGACGGCTGGTGCGAAGGTAGACGGGGCCGTGAATCTTCGCAGCCTCGATCACGAGCCGTTCTGTGCTCACGCCGTCGGCCGGGTACAGCACGGTGATGTTCGGCTGCGCCGTCATCATCGACAAGTCTTCGAGCGCCATCTGCGAGGGTCCGTCTTCGCCGATGGAGACGCCGCAATGCGAGCCGACCATCTTGACGTTGAGGCCGCTGATGGCCGCCATGCGGATGAAATCGGCCCCCCGCGTCAGGAACGCGGCAAACGTGGCCGGAAACGGAATCGCGCCACGAGCGGCCAACCCCATGGCCGCGCCAAGCATGGCCTGTTCGGCGATGAAGCACTGATAGAAGCGTTCGGGGTGCGACGCTTCGAACTTCTCGGTGAATGTCGAGTTCTTCACGTCGGCGTCGAGGGCGACGATTCGCGAGTCCACTTGGGCGAGCCTGGCCAGGACCGCGCCAAAGGCCTCGCGTGTGGCGACCGAGTCGCCCAGGGTGTAGGCGGGTGTCACGCGGCCGGCGGCCGACTCCGCCTCGGGCGCGCGCGGCGGCGTGGGGATCTCGACCGACGCTTCCTCGGGCTCGGGCACGAGCTGCGCTTCGAGTTCCTGGATGGCGCGCTCGAGCTCCTCCCCTTTCTTGAGCGCCTTTCCGTGCCAGTGGTGGGCCGCTTCGAGGAACGAGACGCCCTTGCCCTTCAATGTCCTGGCGAGAATCACCGTGGGCGCACCGGCCGTGCGCCGCGCCGTCGCCAGCGCCTCGAGCACGCCGGTCAAGTCGTGGCCATCGACGACGAGCGCGTGCCATCCGAATCCCGCCCAGCGGCGCCGATGGGCCTCGAGGTCGTGCGCGTGCTGCGTCGCACGGCTCTGGCCGAGCCCGTTGACGTCGACCACCACGCAGAGCGAATCGAGATGATAGTACTCGGCGACGGCGGCTGCTTCCCACACCGATCCTTCCGCCGTCTCTCCGTCGCCGAGCAGGACGTAGGTCCGGGCGTCGGATCCCAGACGGCGTGCGTTGAGTGCCATCCCCACGCCGGCAGCCAGTCCCTGCCCCAACGAGCCCGTGGCCACGTCCACGAACGGGAGGCGCGGGGTGGGATGCCCCTCGAGGTCCGAGGTCAACTCGCGCAGGCGCCACAGCTCGTCGGCCGGCACATAGCCGGCTTCCGCCCACGCGGCATACAACAGCGGCGCCGCGTGCCCTTTGGAGAGGACGAACCGGTCGGCCAGCGGATGCGCGGGGTTCTGCGGGTCGTAACGCATCTCGGCGAAAAACAACGCCGCGACGATTTCGGCCGCCGAGCAGCACGTCGTGGGATGGCCGCTTCCCGCTTCGCTGGTCGCGCGGATCGAGTTGATCCGCAGCCGCGTGGCGATGTTCTTGAGGGCCGGCAATACCGGAATCATCTCGACTGTCACGTGTCTCCTCCGTGCACCGCGGGCGCGAGCGCTGCCGCGGCGGCGCGACGCTGAGCGCGTCGACCCGCACACGCGTCAGTATAATTCTCAGATGCGTCCTCTGCGGTACGTGTACGTTCTCGCCCTGGCGCTGTGGCTGGGCGGGATCGCGTTTGCGGGGCTCGTCGTCGCGCCCACCACCTTCGGCGTCCTGGAGACCTGGGACCCCGGCATTGGACGCGTCCTCGCCGGGCGTGTGTTCGGCTCCGTGCTGGCACGTCTCTCGCTGGTCGGCTACGCCGCCGGCGCGTTGATGATTGCCGTGCTGACGGTGCGCCGAGTGCTCGGCCCTCGGCCGAGACACTACGGCGTCCGCGTCATCCTCATCAGTGCGATGCTGGCGTTGACGGGCGTCTCCGCGATGGCCTTGGCCCCCCGCATCGACCGGCTGCAGTTGGCGGTGGGTCAACCGATGAGCCAGCTCACGAGCGATGATCCGCGGCGGGTCGAGTTCGACACGCTGCATCGATGGTCAACCGCGCTCGTGATGTCGACGCTGGTTGGGGCCCTGCTCCTGCTGGCCTGGGAATCCGGAGAGTGACTCGCATGCGCCCTGCCACCTCGAGCCTTCCGTCATGACCACCGTGCCCGACCGCGACCTGCTCTCGCTCGTGAAGACGGCAATCGACGAAGCCCCGACGCATGCGGAGGCCTTGCAGGCGGCGGTGACCGTCCTGAAGCGTGAAGTGCCGGACTATTCGTGGGTCGGCATCTATCTGATGGAAGGCGACGAGCTCGTCCTGGGGCCGTTCCTGGGCAAGCCGTCTCCTCACACCCGCATCGCCCTCGACACGGGCATCTGCGGCGCCGCCGCAACCGAGGGCCGGACCATCATCGTCGATGATGTCGCTGCCGACCCGCGCTACCTGGCCTGCAGTCTCGAGACACGGTCGGAGATCGTCGTGCCGATCATCCGGAGCGCCGAGATCGTCGGCGAGATCGACATCGACAGCGACCAGCCGGGCGCCTTCGATGCGCGGGATCGCGCACTGCTCGAGGAAGTCGCTTCCGCACTGGCGGCAAGGTTCCCGCCGGCATGACCACTCGCGTCACGCTCATCCCCGGCGACGGCATCGGGCCGGAGGTGACCAGAGCCGTCGTGAGGGTGCTCGACGCCGTCGGATTCGACGCCGAGTGGGAGGAGTTCAGCGCCGGTGCCGCCGCGCTCGCCGAATGGGGCACACCGCTTCCAGCGACGCTCGTCGAGTCGGTCAAGAGAAACAAGGTCGCCCTGAAGGGGCCGGTGGCGACCCCCATCGGTGAAGGCTTCACGAGCGTGAACGTGGCGCTTCGCAAGGCGCTCGATCTCTTTGCGAACCTGAGGCCGGTCTGGAATCTCCCGTCGGTGCCCTCCCGGTTCGAGAACGTGGACCTGGTCATCGTGCGCGAGAACACCGAGGACCTCTATGCCGGCCTCGAACACGAGGTCGTGCCGGGCGTGGTGGAGAGCCTGAAGATCATCACCGAGACCGCCTCGACGAGAATCGCCCGATTCGCCTTCGACTACGCGCGCCGGCACCGCCGCACCCGCGTGACTTCGATTCACAAGGCGAACATCATGAAGCTCAGCGACGGGCTGTTCCTGGAGTGTGCGCGAGTGGTGGCCCGCGACTACCCCGACGTGCAGTACGACGAGCTGATCGTTGATGCCGCCTGCATGCATCTGGTGATGCACCCCGAGACGCTGGACGTGCTGCTGCTGCCCAACCTGTACGGCGACATCGTCTCGGACTTGTGCGCCGGGCTCGTCGGAGGCCTTGGCGTCGTCCCCGCGGCGAACCTGGGCGAGGGGGGAATCGCCGTGTTCGAGGCCGTACACGGCACGGCGCCCGATATCGCCGGGCAGGACAAGGCCAACCCGACAGCGTTGTTGTTGTCGGCCGTCCTCATGCTCCAGCACCTCGACCTGGACGACCAGGCGGCGCGGATCACCAGGGCGCTCTGGGCGGCGCTGTCGGAGGGATCGGCCCGCACGGCGGATCTGGGGGGCACGGGCTCCACCACGGCGTTCACCGACGCCATCATTCGCCACCTCGGCGCCTGAGGCGACGTCGATGACGAGCGTGGCGCGACCCTGGGGCCCATGAAACGGCGTGCTATAGTCGCACTCGGCTCGATGGATGCTTTGACCGAGGCCGTCCTCGCGCGCGGAGAAGTCGCGCGGTACTTGTCCGGCAGTCACGGGCTGACCGGAGACGCCGCACGCGAACGCGTCATTTCGTATCTGGACGAACTGCGGACGACGCAGCGCTACGAGCTGTACCGCGCCCTCGAGTACCCGCTCTACCCCATCCTGCGGAAGATCGAACGCATCGGCGAGCACGTGGCGTCCGCGGTGGAGTGCGCCAAGCACCATCGGCTGGTGTACGCCTCGAATCACCGCAGTCACACCGACTATCTCGTCGAGCCGCTCGTGCTGGACGACGCCGGCATCCGGCCGCCGATCATCGCGGCCGGCATCAATTTGTTCGGGGGGCCGCTGGGCCTGATTCACAAGCACGTCACCGGCGCCCTGCCGATTCGGCGCCACACGAAGGACCCGGCTTACCTGATCACGCTCAAGGCGTACGTCGGGGAGCTGCTGCGCACCCACGATCTGTTCTTCTATCCCGAGGGGGGCAGGAGCTACAGCGGCGAGCTGAAGAGCCCGAAGATGGGGCTGTTCAGCGCAGCACTGCAGGCCGAGGTCTCGAACGTCGTGTTCCTGCCTGTCGCGGTGGCCTACGATCTCGTGCTCGAAGATCACATCCTGTCGCGGCAGAGAATCAAGAAGCGCCAGCGCCCGTTCAGCCGCGAGCTGGCCGAGATGGTGCGCTTCGCGGTGGGATATCGCAGCCGGGCATTCGTGACCTTCGGCCGGCCGATTCCCGTGGACGGCTACGATCCCGGGTCGCGCCGATCCATCGTGGAGCTGTCACAGCGGGTACGCAAGGAGATCGGGCGCCTGTACAAGGTGCTGCCGACGGCACTGTTCGCCGCCGCGATGCGCCCCTCGATTGCGCGGGGTGAATTGGTTCAACGAATCGACGCTCTGCTCGACAGCCTTCGGGTCATCGGCGCCAACCTCGGTGTCGAGAGCGGCCGCGCGGCCGTCGAGATGGCGGCGGAGGCCTTCGCGTCGCGCGGGATCATCGTCTGCGAGCCCGGATGCTTTCGCGTCCGCGAGCGCCACGTCCTCCGCTACTACGCCAGGTCGATCCAGCACCTGATCTCGCCGGCCGGGCCTACCCACTGATGATCGACGCGGTTTCCAGGGCGCTGTTCCACGCTCTGGCACAGGTCAGGCCGCTCGGGCGACTGGCGTCGCGGTACGGCATGGCTCGCGAGCGCGGCTTCGCTCGCCGCTTCATCGCCGGCGAATCGATCGACGAAGCGGTGGTGAATGTCCGTGCCGTTGCCGCGCGGGGGCTCGCCCTCACGCTCGACTACCTGGGCGAGAGCGCCGAGACCGCCGAACAAGCCGACGAGGCCACCCGCGAGTACCGCCGCGTGCTCGACACGATCGTACGGGCGAACATCGAGCGCAACGTGTCGCTCAAGCTCACCCAGCTCGGCCTCGACGTGGACCGGGCGACCGCCGTCGACAACATGCGGCGGATCCTCGACCCGGCGACCGAGCATGGCTTCTTCGTCCGTATCGACATGGAGGGTTCCGCCTACACCGAGGTCACGCTCCAGATCTTCGAGACCCTCTGGGCGCAGGGCTATCGGAACGTCGGTGTCGTCTTGCAGTCCTACCTGCTGCGGACGGCCGAGGACGTGAAGCGAATCAACGCGCTCGGCGCGCGCATTCGACTCGTCAAGGGTGCGTACAAGGAACCGAAAACCGTGGCCTTCCAGCGCAAGGCCGACGTGGACGAGGCGTTCGTGCGCCTGATGCGGTTTCTCCTGGACGAAGGCACTTCTCCGGCCATCGCCACGCACGACCCGGTCATGATCGAGGAGACCAAGGCCTACGCGCGCGAACGCGGCTGCGGCCCCGAGCGCTTCGAGTTTCAGATGCTCTACGGCATTCGGCGCGACCTGCAGAACGAACTCGCCGGCGGCGGCTACGCGGTGCGGATCTACGTCCCGTTCGGCGAGCAGTGGTACCCGTATTTCATGCGGCGGCTCGGCGAACGGCCTGCCAACGTGGCGTTCGTCCTCAAGAGCCTGTGGAGCGAGCGATAGACGGCCAGCCGAAGGGGATTTTCCGGCCGCGCCCCCCCGGCCTTCTTGGCCGCGGCCCGCGGCAGAGCCTTGCAGGTTACGAGCCCGTCCTGCCCGGCTCCCCGGATTCCTCCGCCGATTCCCGCGTGCCTCGGGTACGACGCTTTTGTTCGTACATGGCCTGGTCTGCCTTGTCCAGCAACTCGGTCAGCGGCAGCGGGCTATCGGCGTTGACCTTCCAGGTCCCCACGCTGAGCGACAACTCGAACGGCAAGCGGCCAAGCGCGTTGAACACGGCCAGCTTGCGACGCAGGCGTTCACGAACGGTCTCGCCGGAATCGTCTTGGGCGTCCACCATGAGCACCACGAACTCGTCGCCGCCCAGGCGGCCGAGGATGTCCGATGCACGGAACGTGGACCGAAGGATGTCGGCGAGTTGCGCGAGCGCGTCGGACCCGACCTCGTGACCGAACTCGTCGTTGATCTTCTTGAGGCCGTCCATGTCGGCGTAGACGAGCATCGCCCGCCGGAGTGTGTCCCGGGTCCCGAGCAGCCCCAAGTGCCGGCCGGCCAACGCCAGGAAGCCCCGGCGGTTGTACAACCCGGTCAGCTCGTCGGTGAGCGACAGCTCCCGCGCCGCCTCCTGCGCCCGCTGGAGCAGCGTGACGTCCTGAGCGTTCCCCAGCACGTAGTCCGGCTTGCCCACGTCGTGGATGAGCACGTTGTGATACTTCCACGTGCGCACGTCGCCGACCCGGTCCGTCAACAGCATGAGACCATCGTCGGTGCCTTCGGCCTTGATGCGTTGGAGGTAGCGGTCGAACTGCGGCCGGAGGTCGGGCGCCAGGAACTCGCGCATGTCGCGTCCGACGAGCTCGGTCATCTGATACCCAAGCGCCCGGGCCGCCGCGGGATTGGCGGACAGCAGCAGTCCGTCCAGGGTGTGTGTGCAGATCAGGCCCATGCTGCTCTCGAAGAGGCGGCGGTAGCGCTCTTCGCTGTCGCTCAGACGCTCCTCGGCGGCCTTGAGGGCTGTGATCTCCACACCCACCCCGCCGACGAATCGCTCGCCAGTGACCTTGGTGAACGGGAACTTGATGACCATCCAATGGCGTTCGACCCCGTCAGGCATCATGAAGGATTCCAGGGCTTCGACGGCTTCTCCGCCGCTGAGCACCGCCTGGTCGGCTTCGCGTGCGCGCGCCGCCGCCACCTCGGGCATCCAGCCCCCGTCGGTCTTGCCGACCAGCTCCGCCTGGACGACGCCGAACACCTCTTCCATGCGCGGGTTCATGTAGACATAACGACCCTCGGCATCCTTGATGAAGGCGAGCATGGGGCTGTGCCGCATGAACGCCTGAAATCTGTCCTCGCTGTCCCGCAGGGCGCTGAGATCGACATCGGTCATCCGGATCTGTGACATATCATCGGCACCACGATCGCGCCAGCGCGACCAGCGCGTCACGGCACGTCACGACTGAATCGACGTCAACCCACTCGTCCAGGCTGTGCAGCCCGGCACCCTTCGGTCCAAACAGCACCGACGGAATGCCGGCTGCGCCCAGGATGGCCGCGTCGGTCCAGAAGCTCATCCCCAGCGTTCGACCCGACGCCCCCACCGCTGTCGATGCCTTCTGCAGCGTGGTCGGCAATTCGTGATCGGGGGCCAGCTCGTAGGGGGCCCTTGCAAACATCGTCCGGCTGGCTGCCTGGAACTCGCTGTCCTGCGCCTTGAGGCGATCGATGATTTCCGCCACCTCCTGGCCCGCGCGTCCGTCCGGTTCGCCAGGAATGGTCCGACGTTCGACCTGCACCGAACAGCGATCCGGATAGCTGCTCAACTCGCGTCCACCCTCGATCAGCGAGGCGTGCAGCGAGGCGGTGCCGACCAGTGGATGCGCCCGGCCGGCCTGCAGCCTGCGATCCAGCGCTTCGAGCTCGCCGAGGACGCGTCCCATGCGGAGGATGGCATCCCGGCCCTCGCTCGGCCTGCTGCCGTGCGCGGCACGGCCCGCCGTTTCAATCTCCACCCACTCGAACCCCTTGTGCGCCACGGCGATGTCGAGGTCCGTCGGTTCGGTGACCACGGCCGCGTCGGCGCGCCAGCGCGAGACGAGCGCTTCGGCGCCGATGCTGGCGTGCTCCTCGTCGATGACACACGCGATGATGAGGCGTCCCGCGGCCAGACCGCCGGACTCGACCAGCACGCGGGCCGCACCGATCATCGCGGCGATGCCCCCCTTCATGTCCTGCGAGCCGCGGCCGTACAGGCGGCCGTCCCGTTGAGCCGGGTCGAAGGGCCGGCTCATCCCCGCGACGCCGACGGTGTCGAGGTGGCCGCAGAACATCAG
>JBQTIE010000203.1:0-6888 GCA_052389315.1 Acidobacteriota bacterium | reverse complement strand
GGCTGGTTCGCCGTCGTGGACCGCCGATTCGCGCCGCCTGCTCTACCAGACGGCGGCGGGGCTGCGGATCGTCGACGTCATCGACGGTCGGACACGCGAGGTCGGCCCGCGGATGACGTGGACCGCCACGCGGGGCGGTTCGCTGGTCGTGCACGCCGGTCGTCTGTTCGATGGCCGTGCGGACGCCCTGCGCGAGAACATCGACATCGTCGTCGACGGGGGGCGTATCGCACGGGTCGAGCCGCATCGGGCCGATCTGCACGCGGGGGCCGTGATCGATGCCTCGAACGAGACCGTGCTGCCTGGCCTGATCGAGAGCCATGCGCATCTTTCCAAGGGCTATGGCGAGGTGCTCGGGCGCATCTGGCTGTCCTTCGGCGTGACGACGGTTCGCAACCCGGCGGCGAATCCATTCGAGGCGCTGGAAGATCGCGAGGCGATCGACGCTGGCGTGCGGGTGGGACCTCGCGTGTTTGCCACGGGAGAGCCCTTTGACGGGACGCGAATCTACTATCCGGGAGGCGCCGCGCTCGACGGTGGCGCCCAGCTTGGCGAGCAGATCGCGCGGGCTGAACAGCTCGGCTTCGACTTCATCAAGACCTACGTGCGCCTGCCGGACCTGTTGCAGGCGCGGATCATCGAAGAGGCGCATCGCCGGGGGATGCCGGTGACCTCCCATGAGATCTATCCGGCCGTCGCGTACGGCGCCGATGGCGTGGAGCACATTCGAGGGACCAGCAGGCGCGGCTTCTCGCCGAAGATGAGCGAGCTCAGACGATCCTATAGGGACGTGATCGACCTGCTGGCCCGGTCGGGGATGACGATCACGCCGACGATTGGGATTCAGGGTGGGAACCAGTTGTTGACGTTGAAAGACGGGGCCTGGCTCGAGGACCCGCGGATTCGCCAGCTGTTCCCGGCGTCGGCGTCGGCGGCGGCGCGGGCGCTGCGCGAACGCCCGGCGGATGCTGCCGATCTGGCGGCGCGTGAGGCGCTGGTTGCCCCGCAGGAGCGAATGGCGGCGGCGGTCGTGAAGGCGGGTGGGCGGGTGATCGCCGGCACCGACGCGCCGATCATCCCGTACGGCTTGTCGCTGCTGATGGAACTGGAGCATTATGTGCGCGGCGGTCTGACGCCCGCCCAGGCGATCCGCTCGGCGACGATCGTGCCGGCTGAAGCCATGGGGTACGGCGCAGCGCTCGGGAGCATCGAACCCGGCAAGCTGGCCGATCTCATCGTCGTTGCCGGCAATCCGCTCGCGGAGATTCGCGATCTCCGCCGCGTCCGGCGCGTCGTCAAGGATGGTGTGGCGCATGACATCGACGCCTTGTCGAGGAGGCCTGCGAGCGATCGGTAGCGACGGCTCGGCGGCGACGGGTGGGTTGTGCAGGGGCCGTGACGCGGGTTTGGCGGGCCCTGTCCGATTCCGTCCCACGCCCGACCGCCGCGATCCACGTGAGACCCGGAGAACGGCCGGCTCATCCGGAGCAGGCGTGCCGCGCGGCAGCCGTCCTCGGCTGTCGCGCCCTCGTGGTGACACCGAGGATCGGTGGTCGTGGTGAACGAGCCGACAGTCCTCGGACCCTATCGCGTGATCCGCAAGATCGGCGCTGGCGGAATGGGGGAAGTGTTCCTCGCGGACGACACACGCCTCGGCCGGCCAGTGGCGATCAAGAAGATCTCGACGGGTCTGACACCGATGCCGGCGACGCCGGCCGATCATGAGAGGCTGCGCGCCGAAGCGCGTGCCGCGGCGCAGCTCAATCACCCCAATATCGCGTCGATTTATGACGTCCTCGAGACCGACGACGGCCCGTGCATCGTCATGGAGTATGTCGAGGGCGAGACGCTCGCAGCGCGGTTGGCGCGCGGCCGGATGGGTGCCGCCGACGCGCTGGATCTGGCGCGGCAGCTTGCCGACGCCCTGGCCGTCGCGCACGCCCATGGCGTCATTCATCGGGACGTCAAGCCGGGCAACATCCAGATCGCGACGGACGGACGGCTCAAGCTGTTGGATCTTGGCGTGGCCAAGATCGTTCAGCCGCCGGTGTCGGAGACGGCGATCACCGAGCTCGACACGGCGACGAGCGAGCGCAAGGGGACGCCGGCCTACATGGCGCCCGAGCAGCTGGCCATGCGGCCCGTTGGTCCCTACACCGACACGTATGCGGCGGGCATGGTGCTGTACGAAATGCTGGCAGGCCGCCGGCCCTTCTTGTCCGCCGACGTCGTGGCGCTCGCGATGGAAGTGGCGGCCGGGCCGCCCCCGGACGTGCGCCAATTCGCGCCGGACGTCACCGCGTCGCTGCACGCGGTGGTCATGCGGGCGCTGGCTGCGGATCCACGGGAACGGTTCGCGGACGGTACGACGCTGGCCACTGCGCTCGGAGAAGTGTCGCGCCGTGACGCGAGTTGGCTTTTCCACGACGCGGCCGTGTCTTTCACGCGGCGTCGTATTCTGGGCGTAGCCGCCGTGGCCGGCGCGATCGCGCTCTCGGCGGTTGCCCTGCAGTGGCTGCCGGCGTCGGGAGGCGGCGAGGCAGCCGACGCGCCGCGCGTTGGCATTGCGCTGCTGCCGGTGCTCAATCTCAGCGCCGACGAGACGACCGGACGACTGGCCGCGGCGCTGTCATCGCTCCTGGTGCACAACCTGTCGGCCCTCCCGAACAGCGCGATTACGGGAGGCGCGGTCAGTGCGCGTTTTCGCGGTGACGGACAGAACACGGCGACGCTGGCGGCCGAGTTGGGCGTCACCGCGCTGGTGGCACCGGCCATCGAGCGGCGCGGCGGCGACCTCTATCGGCTCGAGGTCCTACTGCTCGCCGCGTCCGGCACGGAACGGTGGCGCGCGCAGTACGACGGCGACATCGTGGCCGTACAACGGGCCCTGCTCGGTGAGCTGAGCACCGTGTTGGTGGACACCGGTGTGATCGCGCGCGCCCTGCCCGCGTCGGTCCGCGACCGGTTTCGCCGGTTGCCGACCGAGAGCGTTGCGGCCTTCATGCACTATGCCGAGGGGCGTGCTCTGCTCGAGTCTCCCGGAGCGACACGTCGTCCTGAAATGGCCATCGCCGAGTTCGAGCAGGCGGTCGCCGCGGACGCGTCGTTCGCCGCCGCGCTTGCGGCGCTGAGCGATGCCTACCTCGTTGCCTACTAGCGCACGCGCGATCGGCAGTGGATCGACAAGGCGACGGGTGCCGTCGAACAAGCGCTGGCGCGTGACGCGTCGATGGCGTCTGCACATCAGTCGCTGGCGAGTCTCCGCCACGCGTCGGGGAAGGCCGAGGACGCCATTCGAGCGCTGAACACGGCCATCGCCCTCCAGCCGTCCTCGCTGGAGGCCCACCGCCTGCTCGCGCGCATCCTTGCCGAACGCGGCCGGATTGACGAGGCGATCGCTGAGCTTCAACATGCAATCGCGCTCGGTCCCGACGCATGGAGCACGCACTACGCGCTGGCCTTCGTCTACTACAACGCGGGGCAGTACGAGAAGGCGCTCCCGCCCCTGCGTCGCGTCACCGAGCTGCAGCCGGACTTCGCCAGCACCTACTCGCTGCTCGGGGCGGTCCATCACCGGCTCGGCGAGATTCCGCGGGCCGTGGGGTACTACGAACACGCGGTGCGGGTGGGCGCCAATGCCGCCGCCCTGGCCAACCTCGGCACCATCTACTACGCAGCCGGCCGCTTCCGCGAGTCCCTCGACGCCTTTCTGAAGGCCATCGCGATCGACGCCACCTCCGCCGGGCTGCGACGAAACGCGGGAGATGCCTACGTCAGACTCGGGGATCGCCGGCAGGCGACCGCGATGTACGAGCAGGCCGTCACCCTGAACAAGGAGCGCCTCGCGCTCAACGAACGGGATGCCGCGGCCCTGGCCCTGCTCGCCCTCTGCGAGGCCAAGCTGGGACGACGCGCGGAAGCCGTCGAACACGCGGCTCAGGCAGTCGTCCTCGCGCCGGAGGATCGCGAGGTGCTCTACAAGCAGGCCGCGGTGCACGCGCTCGTGCACGATGCGCCGGTGGCGCTCGACGCGCTCCGCCGCGCCATCGATCGCGGGTACGAGCCATGGCTCGCGCGCGAAGACGACGATCTGGCCAGTCTCCGAACGTCACCAGCGTTCGACCGGCTGACGGTTGAACGATCCACTACTGAGAGGTCGCGATGAGCACATTCTGGTTCGTGGTCAATGCCGATGGTTCCGTCGTGAAAGACCCGGGGTTGCCGTGGTGCGTCGGTGCTCCCGGGTCCGAGATCACGATCGGGCTCGACAACAGGAACGACAACAATCACAGCGTCCGGATGATTCGCTTCAAGTACAAGGACACCGGCAAAGCGAAGGATCCGCTCACGGGCACGAAGGGGTGGACCGCGCTCGGCCGAACCACGCAGCAGAGCCAGCACAGGGTCAAGGATGTGAAGGACGGCCGTTATACGTTCGTGACGGAGTTCGATCGCGTCGCTGGGGAGGACCCCGAAATCATCGTCGATCCGCCACCCGCGGGCGGGCCGCCGCCCGCGGGCGGGCCGCCGAGGGCGAAGAAGGCGGCGTCCAAGCGGAAACCGGCACGCGCAGGCGCCAAGCGAAAGAAGAAGGGTGCTGTGAAAAAGACGCGAGCCGGCAAGCGCGCGACGGCGTCGCGGCGCGGGACCCCCAAGGGACGTAAGACGACGACACGACGCAGGCCGTCGCGCAAAGCCAGGCGCTGAGGACGGGGGCGCTGAGGGCAGCGGACAGTCCCCAGCTTGTTGCTAACTTGTGTTGCCGACGACCGTTGGCGACTGTCAGGCGCGAATCGGACCCGACAAGTGCGCCAACGCAGTCCGCACGAAGGTTGGCGCCGCGTCTCCGAACACGGGTCCGTGGCCGGCGTGTGGCACGATCCACAACGCCGAATCCCGTATGCCGCGGAGCAGCTCGAGCGCCATGTCGATGGGGTAGTACGGGTCACGGTCGCCGTGGACGATCAGCGTCCGTGCGCTGATCGTCGAGAGCAGCGGCGGCGTGAACGCCATGTCGTCGTGACTGGCGGCAAACCTCCGAGTCATGTCGTACAGCGCCCGAACCTGATCGTCCCCATGCACGTGACGTGCGCGAAGGGCCGCACGCTCCGATTCTGAAAGCGCGTCGTACGCGTCACGCGTGAACTGCCGCATGGCGGTACGCACCTGGGGCGGGAAATAGGGTGTGGCACTCACGAGCACCTGAGCGTCGATCCGCGCGGGCTGCGAGGTGGACATGTGGAGCAGGGTCTTGGCGCCCATGCTCAGGCCGATGGCCTTCACGCGGTCGACCTTCAGATAATCGAGCAGGGCAAAAACATCCTGTGCGCACTGCCGAAAGGTAAACGTCCCGGACGGGTTGGTCGACCGTCCGTGCCCACGCAGGTCGGGCACGATGATCCGGTAGCCCTCGGGATCCGACGGGAACACGTGACGCCAGTCATCGCCGATCCCCATGCCGCCGTGGAGGAGGAGCAACGCCTCGCCGGTGCCACGGGCGTCGTAGTGCATGTGGAAGCCGTTGATCTCGAGGCAGGGCACCTCGAGAGACTAGCATCGGGCGCAGCGATTCGACCCGTCACCGGGCGGCCAGAGGCGATGTCTGACGAGGCCCTGCCTCAGACCGCCAGGCATCTGACGTAATCAGGGCCTCTTCAGCCCTTATGTGGTCTTGCCCCGCCGCCGGCGGGGCAGTCGCCTCGACGGAGAAACTTGACTCATGTTGTCGACATTCGGGGCCGTCAAGACTCTAGGCCGGCCGCATCGGCCACACGTCAACGCGAGCGGGCTTCGGAGCTGGGGGACTGACCCGATTGACGCCGGGAACGCCCCCGGTCATGGCGTACCGGCGATCTCGCCGACCATTCGACGCGCGATCGGCAGGCTGACTCCGCAGGCCGGGTCGTCGATTCGGCATTTGGCGACGGTCAGCCCACAGCCGCACGAGCACCCCTCGGCGTTGAGGCGCTGAAGCGCTTCGACTCGCTGCTCGGTCGAGAGCGTGCTCAGATCGACACCTGGGATCTCCTTGACCTGGGCCGTGTCGGCGAGGCCGACCGGCTGGTCCGGCTCCACGAGCTCGATGCTGGCGTTCACGGGGAGACCCGCGAGCGCCTGCGTGGCGCGCTCGGTGAGCGTCCGGTCCAGCAGGCCCACCTGCCGCTGCACGATCCGAGCGTCCCGGTTCAGCAGATATGACGTCGGGAGCGCGACGATGCCGGGGAAGGCCTCGTGCAGCTGAGGTGTGGCCATCACGATCGGGTAGTTGATGCGGTGCTCCCTGGCGAAGCGCTCGACCTCCGCGGTCCCCCCTTCGTCTTCGGAGACGCCGATGATCAGCAGGTCCTCGCGATACCGCTCCTGGAGTGCGACGAGATCGGGAATCTCGGCGCGACAGGGGCCGCACCACGTCGCCCAGAAGTTGATGAGCGTCACTTTGCCCGAGAGGTCGGCCGACGAAATCGTCCGGCCATCGAGTGTCGTGACCGTGAAGGCCGGCACGGCCTCGGGCTCCTTGAAGAATCGCAGCGTCACGGGGGGACTGTCGTCCCCCGCGGGGATGCCGCGATTCCGCTGACTGAGGACCAGGCTGGCGGCGACTCCCAGGGAGACGACGCAGAGCGCGGCGGCGAACGCGTGGCGAGTGGTCATCGTGGGTTCTTTCCTATCGCTGGTCTCCCAAGCACGTCAGACTACTGTCCTTTGTAGATCACCCGCCATGTCTGCCCCGCACGCTCTCGGAGCCTTGACGGCCCCGAATGTTGACAAGATGAGTCAAGTTTCTCCGTCAAGGCGACTGCCCCGCCGGAGGCGGGGCAAGACAACATCATGGCTAACGAGGCCCTGCTTGCGTCACATGCTTGGCGGTCTGAGGCAGGGCCTCGTTAG
>JBQTIE010000202.1:0-1751 GCA_052389315.1 Acidobacteriota bacterium | reverse complement strand
GGGACTGAAGGCGATCGGCGGCCAGTTCTTGCCACCCCAATGCGACGGACAGAACTCCGCGGCCCGTCCCGTGGCCGGTTGCCGCGCCGGATCCACGTCCGGCCGGCCCGTCTTCGGATCAAGGCTCCGAAAGACGTTCTGGTTGACGTACGGCTTGCCGTCCACGAAGTGGATGCGATCGGTCGTACGCTCGAGAAACCAGAGGTAGCCGTTGCGCGCTACGTTGACGAGCCCTCGCACGCGCCGGTCGCCGCGCTGATAATCGATGAGCAGCGGCGGCGAGACCTCGTCCCAGTCCCACGAATCGTTCGGGTGGTACTGGAAGTGGCCCCTGATGGCGCCCGTCGCGACGTCAATCGCGAGCGTGGAGGCGGTGTACAGGTTGTCCCCCGGCCGCTGATCCCCCATCCAGGGACCGCCGTTGCCCGTCCCCCAGAAGGCGAGATTCGTGTCCGGGTCGTAGTTGCCCGTGACCCACATGGGCCCGCCGCCGTTTTTCCACTGGTCTCCCGTGGGCCAGGTCTCGCTGCCTGGCTCTCCTGGCGCGGGCACGGAGTAGGTGCGCCAGACCTGCCGGCCCGTCTCAGGGTCATACGCGGCGAGAAACCCGCGCACGCCAAATTCTCCTCCCGAGGCACTCACCATCACCCGGCCGCCCGCCACGAGCGGCGCCATCGTCATGTAGTACCCGTTCTTGTTCTCCTCGACGGTGGCGGTCCAGACCTCCCGGCCGGTCCTCGCATCCAGTGCCACCAGTACCGCCTCGTTGGCGGCCAGGAACACCTTGTCGCCGAGCAGCGCCACGCCTCGCGTGGTGGGATGGAGGAGCACGACGCCCTCCGGCATCGGACGCTGGTAACGCCAGAGGATCTGCCCCGTCACGGCGTCGAGCGCCATCACCTGATTGCCCGGCGTGGCCACGAACATCACGCCGTCGTTGACGATGGGCGGCGCCTCATGCCCGTTGATGGCGCCCGTGCCAAGCGTCCACACGGGTTCAAGGCGCCCGACGTTGTCGGCTGTGATCGCGTTGAGCGGACTGTAACCCCAGCCGTCGTACGTGCGCCGGACCATCAGCCAATCCCCGTCACCCGGGCGCAAGAGACGGTCGGCCGTCACCGAGGCGTAGCGCACCAGCCTCGGTGGCGTCAGCTCACCGCGGGTTGGAGGGCGGCTGGCGCACGCCATCCACGAAAGGCTACCGATCGCGAGAACCACGCCAAGTTGTGTCGCCCCGTTCATCACGTCCCCCGGCCAGAAGCTGTGCGCGTGCTGGTGAGCAGAATCTTACTGCCTGAAGCTCGCGCGGAGGTCCCCTGCCCGCTTCAATCGAGACCGTCAAGTCAACTTGAGCGAGCCGCCCAAGATCCGCACTCTGGCCCGTCACATCTCGTTCCACCGCAACCAGCCCCGCGCAATCAGCGCGGCCAACGCCGTCAGGAAATCTGGCAGCGCAACGGGAGCTGCCCGCCGATTGTAGGCCTCGATGAGTTCGGGTACTTGCGTGCAGTGAGGGGCGAGATCCAGGAGCACCATCACGTCCACATCATGGAGGTATCGAACACCGGCCGGCTCGGTTGGCGACACCAGCCGCTGTTCCATGACAATCTCACACCCGCTCACAGCGGGACACTCGACGATGCTCAGTTCTTCGGCGCGCCGCAGCGCGAGCGCGGGGGCGGTCCGAACACGTTCGAAGGCGGCGGTCAATCGGGCGGCTTCCCCTTCTTCCGACGCGGCGCCACCGGACC
>JBQTIE010000201.1:0-35746 GCA_052389315.1 Acidobacteriota bacterium | reverse complement strand
GGCTTCGGGGGCTCCTGCCTCCCGAAGGATCTCCGTGCGCTGAACTTCGTGGCCAGAGACCTTGACATTGCGACTCCGCTTCTCAACAGCGTCCTGGGCAGCAACGATGCGCACATCGTCCGCGTGGTCGATGCCGTCCTCGAGACCGGCAAGCGCCGCGTGGCGCTGCTGGGACTGAGTTTCAAGAACGGAAGCGACGACTTGCGCGAGAGCCCGTTTGTCAGGCTGGCAGAAGCTCTGATCGGCAGAGGTCTGATGCTTCGCGTGTGCGATCCCGACGTCGCCATCAGCCAGCTGATCGGCCGCAATCGTGCGTTCATCGAAGAGCGTCTGCCGCACGTTGCGCAGTTACTGTCGAGTGAGTGGGAGACGGTCACGCGTGACAGCGACGTGGTGATCGTCGGCAAGCGCCTCTGGGATCCCGCGCGCCTGGCTGCAAACCTTCACGAGGGGCAGACCGTCATCGACCTGGTCGGAATCGAGTCTCTTGGGCCGGCGGTTCGGCCCTGGGCGGCCTCCTCGGCCAACGGAGGGCGCGTCGAGTCGTTGGTGCCACCGATTGGCCGATGACGCGGGCAGGGCTCAACATCGTGAATCCCCCGCCATCGCCGGCCGACCGCAGGGCCTGGCCGGACGCCGGTGGCTCAGTGCGCATCACCTATGTTTCGTGGGCTGAGTCGTGCAGCCGGAGCGACCACACGGCGCGGGAACTCGGAGGCCGATCACACATGGTCTACGAGGGTCGTTTCGGCACACGGCCTTCGACCATCGTCCTCAAGTATGCCGCGCAGTGGGTGAAGACGGCTCGCCTCCTGGCTCGCGAACGTCCGGACGCCGTATTCGTCATGACGCCTCCAGTCGTTGCAGCACTGCCGGCGTTTTGGTACGCGTGGCGCCATCGGAAGAAGGTCGTGCTGGATGCGCACACGGCGGCGTTTCTCCTGCCGCGATGGCGGCACCTGCAGTGGTTACAGCGTCTTCTGTGTCGGCGCGCGGCGACGACGCTGGTCAGCAACAATCATCTCGCAGGCATCGTTACTGCCGCGGGAGCGCACGCCACGGTGGTTCCAGACGTTCCCGTGGTATTCCCCGACCGTCAGGCGTTTCGCCGTCCACGAAACTTCACCGTGGCCGTCGTCTGCTCATTCGATTACGACGAGCCCGTGGCACGTATCTTCGAAGCCGCTGCCAGACTGGCGGACGTTCGCTTCTTCGTGACGGGCAATCCGCAGACGCTCGATCCGGACACCGTGGCTCGGATCACCCCCAACGTGACACTCACGGGGTTTCTCAGCACGCCGCAATACGGTGGCCTGCTGGCGAGCGCAGACGTCGTGCTGGTTCTGACGACGTTCGATCACACGATGCTGCGCGGCGCCTACGAGGCGATTTATCAGGGAACGCCCGTCATTGTGTCCGACTGGCCGCTCCTTCGCGAGGAGTTCCCCCGCGGTGCCGTCCACGTCGACAACACGCCAGGCGCCATCGTCAACGCGATCCAGGCTGTCCAGGGGCGACTGCACGACTACCGTGCGGGTGCGCAACAACTTCGCGCGGTCAAGATGGCGCGGTGGGACGGCATACGTCGGGCAATTGTCTCGCGGCTCGCTCAATGACGAGCGATCGGGAAATCCGCGGCGAAATCGAGCGGCTAACTCATGTTGATCACGATCTCGGGGACCGTCGGAAGCGGCAAGTCGACCGTCGCGATGCATGTGGTCGAAATGCTGGGCGCCGCTGGCGTCTCGTGTCGATCCATGAGATTTCGAGCCTTCGTCACCCCGTCGTTGTCGACTCTGTTCAAACGCCGCAACGCCGCGCAGGCTGTCGAGTCGCCGCAGTCGCGTCAGCGATGGACTGGCTTCCGGCCTCGCCGGCTGACGATGGCAACGAGCGTTGGCTACGCGGCCAGGATACTGGCGTTTCGGACGCTCAGGCCAATGGTCGGCGGTCGCCGTTGCCATGTGCTGGACCGTTATTTTTATGACAGCTTCGTCCATTACGACCTGATGACGCGCGCGGAGCGCTTCTATCTGATCGTGCTCCGGTGGATGATTCCGATTCCGGACCTGGCCATCCTCCTCGTCGCGTCGCCGGAGACCGTGGCACAACGGCGGCCCAATTACGCGAGCGAGTACATCCTTGGCGCGGGGCGTGGATACGATGCGCTGCCCGCGCAGTTTCCTGGACTGGTGAAGCTGCGAACTGACCCAGGAGAGCCACTCTTGCCGTGTCTGGAGCGCCTCGTACACGAACGCCTCGTGGGCCCTCGAGGACGTTGCTGACATGTGTGGAATTGCTGGTCGGTTCCTGTACGACAGGAACGGGCTCATCGACGCCGCTGATTTGAAGCGGATGTGCGATGCGATCGCTCACCGCGGCCCGGACGACGAAGGAGTCTTCGCCTGCGGTCCCGTGGGCTTCGGCATGAGGCGACTCAGCATCATCGATCTGACGTCTGGGCAGCAGCCCATGCAGACGGACGACGGCCGCTTCACCATCGTCTTCAATGGTGAGATTTACAACTATCGTGAGGTTCGCGCGACGCTCGAACGGAAAGGGACGAGGTTCAGAACAGAAAGCGATACCGAGTGCATCCTGCACGCCTACGCCGCTGCCGGACCGGCCTGCCTCGGTGTCTTGAATGGCATGTTCGCGATCGCGATCTGGGATGCTCGGAACAAGCACCTGTTTCTCGCGCGCGACCGCGTAGGCGTCAAGCCTTTGTACCTCCTCGAGACCGCGCGCGGGCTCGTCTTTGCGTCAGAGATCAAGGCTATCCTGACCGATCCCGAGGTCCCACGCCGTCTGGATGAAGATGCCTTCCAGTATTTCCTCAGGTATGGATACGTTTCGTCGCCGGCCACGCTGCTCCGATCTGTCCGGCAGGTTCCGCCAGCGCATTACCTGATTGCCGACGAGAACGGAGCGACCGTGCGCCGATACTGGTCTCTTGACGGCGTGCACGCCAGTGACCGGGATGTTCCCGAGCAAAAGGAGATGGTGTATGCGCTCGTGAAGCGCGCGGTGGAGCGCCAGATGGTCAGCGACGTCCCGCTGGGCGCCTTCCTCAGCGGCGGCCTGGACTCCTCGACGATGGTCCACACGATGTCCGAGGTCACGGGTTCCCCCGTGAGCACATACTCGATCGGGTTCCAGGGGAGTGATGCATTCAACGACGAAGTGTCCGATGCGAAGCATGTCGCGGAGCGGTATGGCACCGTGCATCATGAGATCATCGTCGAGCCAGACACCGCGTCACTGATCCCCCGGTTGGTCGATCATCTGGATCAACCCATCGCCGATTCGTCGTTCGTCGTGACGTATCTCGTTTCGGCGCTCGCGAGGGAAAGCGTCAAGGTGATCATTTCCGGCGTCGGTGGCGACGAGTTGTTCGGGGGTTACCGTCGCTACCTGGGACCGTACCTGGACGGCTATTACGGGGTTCTGCCGCAGGTGATTCGCAGCGGTGTGGCGAGTGCGTCGGCATGGCTCCCCGTCGACCGCGGATCGGCGGCCAAGAACTATCTTCGTCTCGCCAGATCCTATGCTGCCGGCCACGGTCTGCCCAGGTACGAACGGTACGATCGAATCGTTCAGCTCCTTGCCCCCGCGCAAGTGCAGGAAGTCAGCCCGAGTCTGCCGTCGGGCGAATCCGAACTCTGCGGGTGGAGACGACGATGCTTCAACGAGATCCCGTCGGACGACCCCGTTGGGCAGATGCTCCGGCTCGATTTCAACACGTCGCTGGTAGACAGCCTCTTGTTGCTCACCGACAAGATGAGCATGGCGGCGTCTCTGGAAGTTCGGGTCCCTTTCCTCGATCATGAACTCGTCGAGGCCGTGGCGGCCGTCCCTTCGTCGCTGAAGATCGCTCGGGGACGGCTGCGCTTCATCCAGAAGGAGAGCATGCGCGGGCGACTGCCGCGCCGTGTGTTGCGAAAGAGCAAACGAGGATTTGGTTGCCCAGTTGGCTCGTGGTTCAGAACAGACCTGCGAGGAATGCTTCGAGACACGCTGGCTCCGTCCAAGCTGAGGCGACTCGGTGTACTGGACCCTGGCCGGGTGCAGGCGATTATCTTGGAGCACGAGGAGTATCGAGAAGATCGCACGGACCTGTTGCTGGCTCTCTTGACGTTCCAGTTATGGTGCGACCAATGGCGAGTGGCCTGAAGAGCGTGCGACCGTGATCGAGGCGGCACCAGCGAAGGGTCTGGGCGGGAAGGCCAAGAGAGGCGTCGCCTGGTCATTCTTGCGCGAAGGGGTCACCGAGTTCCTGGTGTTCCCGGCATCCATGGTCATGGCGCGCCTCCTGACGCCTCAAGAGTTCGGCATCGCAGCGGCCGCCAACTTCTTCATTCTCATGGCCGAGCGCCTATCCGTACTCGGCCTCAACGCAGCCCTGATCCGGGCCAAGGTCCTGTCGCCTGCCCACCTCTCGTCAGTCTTCGTCGTGAATCTCGCTGCAGGCGCGGTCATGTTTGCGACGCTCGCAGGCACCGCACCGTTAGTGGCGGCCTTCTACAGAACCGCAGAAGTGACCGAGATTCTGCCCATCGCCGCGCTGGGGTTCTTGCTCCTTCCTTTTGGCACCGTGCCTGCCGCGTTGCTGGCGCGCGAGATGCGATTCCGAGAGAGCACGCTGGTGGACTGGTATTACACGCTCACCTACGTGATTACGACCATCGTCCTCGCGTGGCTCGGGTTCAGCTATATGAGCATGGTGTACGGGCGGCTCGCGGCAATCGTAGCCATGACGCTGTCCCGCATGGTCTTTGCTCGCTGGCGGCCTGCGCTGGCGCTTTCGGTGCCGGCGCTGCGGGAGATGCTCTCGTTTGGAGCGGGTGTCTACGCGAAGCGGCTGTTGGACTACACAGCGCAGAATGTGGACAACCTCGTCGTGGGAAAGTATCTGGGCATGGCCGCCCTCGGGCTGTATGACAGGGCATTCAGCAGCATGAACCGATGCCTCGCGCGACTCAATTCAGGCGGCCCAGGGGTGACCTTTCGGATCTTCGCGATCATTCAAGAGGATCCGGCGCGCTTCCGGCGCGCGTACCAGAAGGTGCTCATGTCGACCACCCTGCTGGCGTACCCGCTCTTTGCTGTCCTCATCGCCGTTGCGCCGCAGTTCATGGTGGTCATGTTCGGAGAGACATGGCGACCTGCCGCTGCACCGTTTCAGGTGCTGTGTCTCGCCGGGTGTCTCAAACTGCTCAACACCTATGCCAGTTCGGCAAGTCAGGCCGCCGGTCGCGTCTGGTCGGAGGTGTGGCGGCAACTGCTGTACGTCACGATCATCGTCGGCAGCATCATTGCTCTGCGTGCGTGGGGCCCCGTCGGCGCCGCCGCAGGCGTGTTGTGTGCCACCTTCGTCATGACAGCGCTGATGCACGTTCTGCTGATCCGAGTGACGCACCTCGAGTGGGGAGACATCCTGCGTCCACAATTACCGGCCCTGCTCTGCGCCAGCGGTTCGGTCGCCGTCGTCCTGGCGGTCGAGCATGGCATCCAGCGGATCGTTGGCACACCGCCGTCATGGATCCTGCTGATGTTCCAAGCCTTCGCAGCGATGGTGTTTTATGCCGCCTTCGTACTGCTGGCACCCCATGCAGGGCTTCGGGCATTGGTTCGGGACGTAGCAGAGGATCTCGTGCCGCCAGTCCTCCAGAACAAGCCGTGGGTCAAACTCTGTCTGGCCGAACCGCGCGCGGGCGCCCCATCGTCCGCGTCGTCCACGGGCGCTTGACCCTCACGGCTCCACGCCAGATCACGGCAGATTCAAGAGTCTGGAGCATTATCAGCGGTCTGCACGGCCTACGACACCGGGTCCGGTTGCCGCTCGATCGAAGTCTGAAGGGTTTGTGACAGAAAGAAAGTTGTGTGCGCCAGAACTCGAAAGAGGCCGACGTTGGGCACCCGGGCCAACCAGAAGAACGGAAGGACGCCGGGTCGAGTGGCAACGCTGGTGAATCCCGCCGTGCCCAGCGCTTGAACGATCTCCACCTTGGAAGGAAAGTTCCTCCGCCGGCGCGCCGATGGGGACTTCAGGAACCGGAGGGGATGAGACCACGGGTTCTTCATGTCGAACAGGAACAGCCCGCCGGGCGCAAGAACCCGATGGACCTCTCTCATCAGTGTCAGGCGTGCGTCTGACTCGAACAAATGCAGCACTTGAGAAGCGTAGACGAGCCGAAGGCTTGCCGTCCGAAAAGGCAGGAAGAACCCGCTCGCGCGTATAAGGGAAACCCGTTCGGACTCGCAGTGCTCCTGCGCGAGTGCCAGTGCATGCGGGGAGAGGTCAATGCCAACGACCTTGGTGCCTCGCCGGCTGAGTGCAGCAG
Source organism: Acidobacteriota bacterium (assembly GCA_052389315.1). Classification (GTDB taxonomy): domain Bacteria; phylum Acidobacteriota; class Vicinamibacteria; order Vicinamibacterales; family UBA2999; genus JACCSI01. The sequence continues at coordinate 29,402 of JBQTIE010000201.1, read as the reverse complement.
CGATACCCCCAGGACCCACGCCGATCTCCAGGGCCGTATCAACAGGCCCGCCGGTCTCTGCGATGATCTCCGCGATCCGCGCCCCCTTGACGTGCTTGTAGTCGTAGTGCGGCGCCCATCGCTGCCAAAGCTTATAGCGCCTGACTATATAGGCTTCCGCAGAGTCACTGCTGTTCATAAGGCACAGGCTTACGAGCCTCGATCATGATCGCATAGGTGAGATACTTCACGGCCGGCAGCCCACCAACCCATACGTTGAGCGACTCGGCTGCGGTGACCCCTATCAGCGATCCCAGCACACTGGCAAGCGGCAACTTCACCCCTTGCGTCCGTACGACCTCGAGCCCCTCGAACAGGGTTGCCACTTGATCGGGGAAGAGACACTTCATCCGCATCCCCCCAGGTTGCTTCTTTCGGAAGTAGTACCGAATCCAGGCCAGGGCCACGCCGTAGAAGGGACTATTGAACTCGACCACCAGCGGCTTGCCGGGTTTGAGCACGCGCGTCAGCTCGCGCATGAACGGAGCCTTGTGGTCGTTTGGAATCAGGTGGAAGAATTTGAAGCACGCGACCGCGTCAAACGTGTTGTCGGGGAAAGGAAGGGCGGTGCCGCTACCTTGAGCAAGAAGCAGGGGTCCATCGTTCGGCGTCCGCTTCGCGGCAGCCCGGCGCAGCATGTTCTCACTGATATCGACGCCGACCACGGTGATTCCGGGCTTGGCCAGGGAGTGGCTCAGGCGCCCCGTCCCGGCGGGCATGTCGAGCACCAGGCTTCCGGGCGTCAGGCTCAGCCAGGCACGGAGTATCTTCTGCTCGAGATTCGAGAAGAACCTGCCTCTTGCAGACTGATAACGCCGCTGGTCGTAATGCGCGGCTTCCCGGTCGTAGCCGTCGCGTAAGCCAGCTTCTGCGAATCGTGTGTCGGTCGCGTCAGTCACGTGGAGCGTCCCGATCAGCCAGCAAAGGCGTTGCCACCAGAGCGTCCGCTCCTGACGACGTGTCGTGATACATTCCGAGCAGAGACAATCCGGGATCTCCAAGAATGTGGTCCCAGCGTCGCTTCTGACACAAACCGAGCACCCGTTGCGCGAGGTTGCGGCGAAAAACCCAAGTAATCCGGCCCCTTCTCGGCTGGCCCGTTTTTTGAAGCCCGACCCAAACCGGTCCGCATTGATACTCTTGCGGCTGGTACATCCGGAGCACCGCCGATGACACGTGTCAGCTGTTCGATCGCGTTGAGTCTGATAGTTCTCCTTTTTGTCGCTGGTGGCGGTGGCAAAGAGGTGAATGCCTCGTCGACTTCTCCGCACGCCTATTTCGACGCGTTAGTCACTCGCATCGACCACTGGAAGTCGTACAGCCTCCGCGATCCGGCACAGCTCGCGTCGCGCGCCAACGGGGGGTACGCCAATTGTAGCTCTTGCCCGCTCGACGTCACCTACACCTATCCGAACGATCCCGATCCGCGCCAGCAGGACGCGGCCAAGGTCGTCGTCCCCATTACCTCGAACAGCATCGGCAATCCCGTTCATCTGCCCATGACGACGCTAGATGGGCATTCCTATCTGACGACATGGGACGCCTGGTTCGGGAGAGAGACAGCCGCCGCGGCCGGATCGGGGTTGACGACCTGGAAGACCTTTCAGTTTCGACGGCTGGCTCTATCGACCTCCTCGCCCGCGATTTGGTATGAGATTCGAACCCGCTTTGACGGCGGCAACACGCCGTGGCGTCGCATCCTCCAGTCCGGCGAGGTCGCGACGGCTGACGCTCGCGGCTACAACCAGGGGCCGAATGTCACGGCGATGGTACCCCTCAGCCCTCAAGTCGGGATGTTCGTGGTCCAGGCCGAGCGATGGGTGCGTTATTGGGCCCTGATCGAGCAGAACGCAAACGCCTGGGACCGCGTGAGTCTCTGGGTCGCCGATGAGTTCACGGGCCCAGTGCAGATCGTCGACCGGCTTGAGATGGAGGCCGGGTTTGCCGTGAACCATTTCGAGCTGGAGTTCAACACGTCCACCACCGCCGTCTCGTCATCCCGAGGACCGCTCGTCGCCTACGTGCGCAATGTTGTCATGCTGCGCAACGTGGCCGACATCCCCGCCTTGCTGCAACGGCCAATGGGAGGGCTACCCCCGCCCCCGACCACGACGTTGCCTCCGACAACGACCTTGCCCCCACCCCCGTCATCGGCGCCATCGGCGCCACGGAACCTGCGGATTGCCCAGCCTCCGCCGGCATGACCGATGACGTGCCCGGCCTCACCGGGGAACGTGAGTCGGCATCCGCGCGGTGGTCAGGTTGAGGAAGGGCTGTTGAAGACGCGGGTCAGATCCGCGTGCAGCGACAGCCTGCCGATGTGAAGTCCCATTCGCACGGACTTTAGTCTGCCGGGCAGACGAGAATTGGTCGGCCGTTGGTTGAAGCGGCGCGCGGCCGGTTGAATTCGCGCGCCCTCCAGCGGCCAGCCTGGCGAGCAGTTTGCTCCGCCAGACTTGTGTCCCGGGCTTCATCGACGCCCGTTCCTTCAGGAACCTCGCCGGTGGCGACGTGCGCAATGCCAGCCATCGGCCTCCCGGCTCATGCCAATGGCTTTCCGTCGCCGGTGCACGTGATGCACGTGGTCCACCGCTTCGGCGTCGGCGGCATGGAGGTCGGAATCACCAAGCTGGTCAACGCCCTCGACCGAGCGAGAGTCGTGAGCAGCATCGCCAGCTGCTGCCCGGCAGATGGGCTCAAGAAACGATTGCGGCCGGACATCCCACTGTACGAATTCAACCGGCGCCGTGGCAATGACCCCGTCCTCGTGGCCCAGTTCTACCGCCTGCTTCGACGGGAGCGACCTCACGTCCTGCACACACACCGGTGGGCGACACTGTGCGAAGGGCTGGTGGCCGCGCGGCTGGCTGGCGTCCCGATTGTCGTGCACGGAGAGCACGGCACACTCGAGATCAGGAGACGCAACGCCTCCATACAGCGATGGATGTGGAATCGCGTCGATCAGCTTCTCTCGGTGTCGTCGCGTCTCGGCGAGCGGATGTCGAGCGAGATTGGGTTTCCCCTCGATCGCATTCGCGTGATTCGCAACGGCGTGGATCTCGACAGGTTCAGGCCCGTCCACCGCGCAGCCGCAAGGAACATGTTTGGACTACGCCCCGAGGACCTCGTAGTCGGCACCGTCGGGCGGCTGGTTCCGGTCAAGGATCATGCCACGCTGCTTCGCGCTCTGGCGCTCGTGCGGTCGTCGGGACTGGCGTTTTCCGCGCTCGTGGCGGGGGCCGGGCCTTTGATGAGCGACCTCGCATCGCTGGCCGCCGCGCTGGATCTGGCGGACGTCCGCTTTCTCGGCAACCGAGACGACGTCGAGCGCGTCCTGGGGGCCTTCGATGTCTTTGTGTTGAGTTCCGAGTCGGAAGGCCTGTCGAACACGATTCAGGAGGCCATGGCGACCGCCCTGCCGGTCGTGGCCACCGACGTGGGCGGCGCCGGTGAGCTCGTCGAGAGGGATCGAACGGGCCTGCTGGTCCCGCCCCGCAGTCCACGCGCGCTCGCCGACGCGATCATGTCGCTTCTTCGCGATCCCCCGCTTCGGGCGCGGATGGGAGTCGCCGGCCGTGAGCGCGCCGAAGCGCTCTTCGCGCTCGACCGAATGGTCAGGGAGTACGAGCGGCTGTACCTCGAGCTGGCGACCGTCAACACCAGGTTGGTGAGTCTGGCGCGGACCCATGAAGCGTAGCGCTTTGTCGCTGTTGAAGCACATCGGGCTTCTGCGGGCCGCGCGGACGCTTCAGCGCGCTCGTGCGGTGATCCTGACCTACCACGGTGTGCTTCGTGAAGTGAGCGGCCAAGACGACTTTCTCAACCATAATTTTGTCGGCGCCGACGTGTTCGATCAGCAGCTTGACTACGTTCGTCGCCACTACCATCCCATTGCGCTCAGCGAGCTCATCCGATGCTACCGGCGAGGCGCTGCGCCGCCGGAGCGGTCGGTGGCCTTCACCTTCGACGACGGTTTCGCGAACAACCACTCGGTCGCGTTCCCCATCCTCCGCCGCCACGGCATCCCGTTCACGGTGTTTCTGACGACCGGACTGATCGGGCAGACCGGTGCGCTGTTGTGGACCGAGCGGGTCAAGCGAGCGGTCTACCTGTGTCCGGGGACGGAGGTGACCGTGCCCGTGCTCGGTGGCGAGATCGCCTGCGATCTCAAGTCTGCCGCGACACGCGCCAGTGCGGCACGGCTGGTGCTCGGCCTGTTGAAGCGTGAACCTCCCGCCCGGCGCAACGAGGCGATCGCTGCGATTGAATCCGTGTGCGGACGGCCCGCGCCCGGGCCGGACGAGGTGGAGCGCTATGCGTTTTTGACGTGGGCGGACATACGAGAGATGGCGACGGCCGGCGTCGAGTTTGGATCCCATACCGTCAGCCATCCGATTCTCTCGACTCTCGATGCAGGCACGCTGGACATGGAGCTGAGCGCGTCGAAACAGCGCATCGAGTCCGAGCTGGCGGCTCCGTGCAAGACCTTCGCGTATCCGAATGGCTCGTGGGTCGACTTCGGCGAGCGGGAAAAGCACGCCGCGGAGCGGGCGGGTTACGGCGCGGCGTGTTCGCTTAATGGTCGACTGAACAGGCCGCGCACTGATTTGTACGAGCTGGATCGGATCAATATCGGCAGGGGGCTCGATGACGTGTCATTCGAGGCTGAGACGGCGGGATTGCTTGGCGCCGTCAGGCGAGTCCGCCATCGGGTTTTCGAGCCCTTCAGACGACCGGCGGTCGCCATGGAGGGCGTTCGGCCGTGAAGGACCGGCGTTTGCGCATTCTGGTCACCGATGCGCACTCGACTAGTGCACTGGCCGTCGTGCGGTCGCTGGGATCGCGTGGCATGCTCGTCACGGTGGCCGGAGAGTCGGGCCGATTCAATCTCGCGGGATACTCCCGATATGCCTGCCGGACGGTTACGTGGCCTCCCGCGGAGGAAGAACCGCTCGCCTATTTGGCGTGCCTGGAGACCGAACTGAAGAGCACCCGATACGACTTGCTGCTGCCCACCACCGATACAACAGTCACCCTCGTGAGTCACCATCGCCATCGTCTGGAGCAGTCCGTGCGGATTGGTCTCCCGTCCAGCGATGCGCTGACGGCCGCATTGGACAAAGCGATCACGTTGCGCCTGGCCGATGCTCACGGTGTCGCGACCCCGCGCACAGAGTCGTTCACGTCTATGGCCGCAGTCGATGCGGCAGCGAGCCGGCTGGCTTATCCGTGCGTGATCAAGCCGAGGTTCTCCCGGCACTGGAGCGGGCAGGGACCCGTGACCCGAGGGGCCGTGCGCCACGTCGCCTCTCCCGAGGCGCTCCGCGAGAACTTTCGCCGGACGCGCCAGGAACCGGCGTGCTTTTTGGTCCAGGAACTGATTCCCGGAGACGGTATCGGTGTGTTCGCGCTTGCCGACGAGGGACGACCGATCACCGTGTTCGCGCATCGACGACTACGTGAGGCAAACCCGCTCGGCGGTCGCGCGTCGCTGGCGGAGAGCATCTGTCCGGAGGAGCGTCTCGTGACACCGGCCTTGCGCATGCTGGCAACCTTGCGCTGGAGCGGTGTGGCGATGGTCGAGTTCAAGGATCCCGGCCATCCTGAGGCGCCGGTTCTCATGGAGATCAACGGCAGGTTCTGGGGGTCGCTGCCGCTCGCCATCGCCGCGGGTGTCGACTTTCCCTACCTGCTGGTTCGGTCGATGCTCAATGAGCCGGTCGATCGTCCAACTTCCTATAAGGTCGGCCTCCGGTGTCGTCACCTGAAGGGAGACTTGAGCTACCTGGCCGCGGCGCTCAAGGGCCGGCCGCGCGACTGGCATGGGCCGTATCCGAGTCGCCTGGGGGCGGTCGCAGCGTTGGCGCCCTGGCCGGGACGCTGGCGCGCCTACAATTTCCGCGTGGGCGACCCGATGCCTGCCTTGCGCGAGGCCGGTGTCCTCGTGCGGGAGGCGCTGGCGTTCGGAGGGAAACGGGCATGATTGTCGATTGTCTGGCGCACGTGCACTCGTCGTTTTCGTACGACAGCCAGATGGATCTGACCGACATCGCACGGACCGCCCGCCGACACGGTATCCAATGCGTGCTGATGTCGGAGCACAACAACCTGCTCACTGCCACACAGATGGCCGACTTCGTCGGACGTTGCGATGAACTGTCCGACGAAACGCTGCTGATTGTGCCCGGGCTCGAACTCGCGTTCGACTCCAATCGTGTCCACCTGCTCGCGTTCGGTGTGCGCCGGTATATTCAATCGACCGGCCCGGCGTGCACGTTCCGGTCTCTGATCGACGCGGTACGACAAGCCGATGGTGTCCCGGTTCTGGCGCACCCCACCCATCGCCAGGCGGTCGACAGGCTGGACCCGGGGGATCTCGAAGAGCTCGATGGAATCGAAATCTGGAACGCGAAGAACGGCAACCGGTTCTTTCCGACCGTGCCCGACTTGGAGATCCTGAAACGCGTGCGCACAACCGTCAGGACGGCGTTCGGCTTTGCGGGTGCCGATTGGCACGACCTGAACCGGTTTCCGCGGTTGGTTCTGCGGATCGACGTGCCGACCCTGACTCGTGATGCCATCCTCGGGCGACTGAAGTCCGGAGCGTTCATGATGCGCGGCAGATGGGTGTCGCTTCCCTCGACGGGCGAGACCAGACGCGGCCGGCTCATGACCTACCGGCTGGCGTCGAACACGCTTGCGCGGGTGCGCCGGACCGCCTACCGATGGCAGTCGCAGATGGAGCGCCGCGGCGTCAGGACGCCGAAGACGATCCTCGCAGTCGCGCGCCGGCTGTTCTGATGTCACCCGTTGCTACAGCGGCCGTGACTCGCGGCACTCGAGCCCTCCTCGTCTGGCTCTCACTCGCGCTCGGCTTGTCTGCAAGCGTGCTTGTCGCCGAGGCCGGGCTGCGTCTGGCCGGGGTCAGCTACCCACGGACCGTTCAGCGGGACCCACACCTCGGCACCGGGTATCGCCCCGGGATCACGTTTCGCACTACGGGCGAGGGGGGCGCTGATGTCGTCATCAACGCTGACGGGTTTCGTGACCGTGATTACCCGATTGCGCGCTCTCCGGGGACCGTGCGGATCGCGGTGCTTGGGGATTCGTACGTGGACGCGACCACCGTCGCCGCCGAGGACCGCTTTACGGACCGGCTGTCCCTTGACCTTGCAGCGATCGCAGCGGACGGCAGGACCGTTGAAGTGTTGAACTTCGGCATGGCCGGGTATGGCACCGCGCAGGAACTGCTGGTGCTTCGCCATCACGTCTGGAAGTACGCACCAGACATCGTTCTCCTGGCCTTTCTGCCGTTCAACGACATTCGGAACAACTACGAACCCCTCGAGCGGGACGATGGCCGGCCCTACTTCGTGCTTCAGGACAAGCAGCTCGTCCTCGACGACTCGTTCCGTACCGTGCCCGACCGGGCCAGGTCCTTCCCGGGGAGGTTCGCCTACTGGCTTGCCGATCGCATGCGCTTCGTCCAGCTCGCCTACGAGGTGCGAAGGCGGTGGAGGCGACGTCAGGAAGCGGTTGATGCCGCGGAGAACGCGCAGGCGCTGGGTTTCCTCGAGGGAGGTCTCGCCGCGGCCGCATTCGTTCCCCCACCTGACGAGCAGTGGGAGCAGGCGTGGCGCGTCAGCGAGGCGCTGATTGCGCAGATGCACCGCGAGGTGCGAGAGAAGGGCGCGCGGTTTCTCGTTGTCATCCTGACGGCAGGGATTCAAGTGGACCCCGACCCCGTGGTGCGCGGGCGATTCCAGAAGACGTTGGGCGTGGATCACCTCTTCTACGCCGAGAGGCGAATCGCCGAGCTGTGTGCCCGGGAGGCCATTCCATGCTTGCCACTCGGCGAGCCGCTCCAAGCGTATGCCACCGACACCGGTACCTATGTCCATGGGTTCCCGAACACCCAGATGGGGCGCGGACACTGGAACGAGACCGGGAACGCCATCGCGAGCCGGCTCATCGCCCGGGCGATCGTCGAACGTGGTCTGTTGCGATGATCGATGGCGCGGAGGCCAGGATTCTGGCCGCGTTGCTCTGCCAGTTGAGAGTGTTCTCGATCTTCTTTCGCGCGCGCTCGCCAAGCCTGCGGCGCAGGTCCACGTCACCGGCGAGGCGCACCAGCGTCTCCGTCAGCGAGGGGAGCTGCCCAGGCTCGAAGAGAAGCCCGTCTTGTTCGTCCTGGATCACGTCAACGACATTGTCGAGTCGTGGTGCGACGACGGCGCGCGACATGGCCATGTACTCGAGCAGCTTCATCGGTGACGCCACGCCCGTTCGATCGCCAGACATCACGGCCACGTCCATGGCGGCCAGGTAGTCCGGCATCTCGGAGTGCTTGACGCGCCCTGTCATGACCAGGCGGTCGAGAATGCCCGATTCCGCGGCGCGGCGTTCGATGGCCGGTCGCTCCGGTCCCTCCCCGACGATCAGGAGCCGGGCGTCTGGCAGCGCGGTCAGGGCGCTCATGAGCAGGTCGAGGCCGTGCCAGCGACGAAGCATGCCAGTCCAGCCGACGACGAGCGCCGGACCCAGTCCGTACCGCGCGCGGACCCTCGCTGAATCCACCCGCCTCGCGTCGAAAGACGCAGGGTTCGCGCCGTTCGGGATCACCAGAGCTTCACGGCGGGCGAGCGCCTTCACCTGTCGTCCCAGGGGCGTCGACACGACCACGACGAGTGAGGCCCACTCGAACGCCCTCCGCTCCATGGCTTCGGCGGCCCAGCGAAACCGCAAGGGCTCGAAATCCAAATATGGCTTCAGCGAGTAGGCGGCGTTCACTTCGAGGACGGTCGGTACACGGCGCCGTCGCGCCGCCGCCACCGTCGCGAGGTGGTACCTGGCGTGCCGCGTGTAGATGAGGTCCGGCTGAAACCGTGCGATCTCACGGCATGCCTGGAGATACTCCCAGGCGTTGTACAGGAGGGCTCCCGCTTCGACGGCGGCGTGTGGCACCCTATGCCGGATCTCATGAGCCAGACCCGGGGGTTGCTGACGCTCTGGAGCAGGAGGATAGCCTTTCACGCGCACGTCGTGGCCCAGTGATCTGAGCGCTTCGACCATCTCCGCGATGTGGATGCCCTCCGCGCCGTCTGCGAGCGTGCGATGGTGGTACAGGATGCGCATGTCAGGAGGTCAGCAGCGCGACTTCTTGTGCCAGCGTGTCAGGGATGTCGGAACGGGTCATCGTGGCGACGACTTCCGCACGATGGTCAATCACGTACTCGACGGCTGCCGCAAGTGCTTCAGCATCCGAGGCAGGGTACGTAATCACGGCCGGGGGCCGCGTGCCGTTCTCGCAAGCCACGACCGGCACACCGAGGGCCAGCGATTCCAGCACGGACGAGGCGACGCCGTCGGTGATGGGCGTGCGCAGATAGAGCGTCGACCGCTGCAGCGCCGTGAGAAAGGCGTCATGATCGAGGTCTTCGATCACGCAGATCCGATCTTCGAGAGCGTGCTGCCACATCCGATTCTGGACCTGTTCCCACAGTCCTTCTTCCATGTGGCCGGATACCCCACACATCACGAGGCCTATATCCGGCCGGCGCTGCGCGAGCAGGGCCATGCCGTCCACGAGAGCCAGCGGGAAGAACAAGGGGCGCATCCGCACGTAGCTGAAAACCACAGCCGGGAATCGCCGCATGAAGCCCTCGAGTCGGTCAGTGAGCGCCACAGGCGTGAACTCGAGGTACTCGGGACAGAAGGCCGGAATCGACACGACCGAGCGCCCCCGGATGCCGTACTCTTGGATGCGGGCCTTCACCGCCTCGCTGTTGCAGATGATTCGGCGCGGCAGCGTGAAGAGCAGCCAGAAGAGCGGTGTCATCCACCAGGCGTTCTCTCGAGGGAAAAACCGTTGAATGACGCCTGCATGAAACGTCAGGAACGGCCGCCTCCCGGACGCCACGCCGATCATCTGCGCGGCGAGTGCCAGCAGCGCTCCCTTGATCGCATCGCCGTTGGCGTGCGCATGAACGACGAACCCCTGCCGGGAATACCGCCACACCTTCCGGACGAAATCGAATCCGCTCAGAACCGTCTCGTATTCCGTGCTTGGGAGCGTCCGGCTCGTGCCGATGTTCAGGACCACGCAACGATGGCCCTCGGCCTCGAGACGCTTTTTCAGGAACTCGACGCGTATGCCCCATCCGGCCCGTGGCGGCGGATACGATGTCACTTCAAGGATGCGGGCGGCTGGCGGGCCGTCGATCATCAGGTGGCCGCCCGTAGGTCGAGCCCGGCCAGCGCGGTCGGATCGATGCGAAGGTAGGTTCCGGCGAGGCTGAAACGATCCAACTGTCCACTCCGACGCATGCGGCAGACGGCCAGTGTCGCATCCGTGGAAATCGCGCCCGTTTCAGCGACGCCGGGAACCTCGATCCAATCCGTATGGTCGAGTCCTGCAATCGCGATCGCGCGACGGCCCGTGGATCGGACAGGAACCAGCAAGATGCGCGGCGCCAACTGAGAGCGGTCTGCCAGAATGGTGAGCAGCGACGTGCGCGGTCCTGCCATGTGACCCGTGAGCGTCAGGCGCGGGGCCGCCTCACGCACGCCCAGGCTCGGGCAGATCCAGCCGTCTTCGGGGCCCGGGCCGCCACAATGAACCACGGCGGTCCAATCCATGTCGCCCGCCCAGGCCATCTCGGCGAACTCGTCGAACAGCGCCTGGCGGTCGCCCGTCGTTTGAAGTTGCCCCGGCGCGAACTGATAATTGAGTTCGACACCGTGCCGCCCGGCGCCGACGAACTCGTCGAGGATCAGGACGCAACCACCCGGCCAATGCCACACGGCCCGCCGATGCGTCACGCCCTCGGGGCCCCGGGCATAGCCGTCGTGCGACGCGATTGTCCAGCACCCACCGTTCTCTTCCGCCCACCCTTCGATCGTGGGGCGGTAGCTGTGGGACCAGGCCATCTTGCCAATGTGACGCGCCTGATCCCGACCGTCGATACGCGCGGTGTTGTGCGCCGCCGTCTCCCGGAAATGCGACTCCCACGCGCCGTCGCAATTGTATGCGTACAACCCGCCGTCGACGAGCACCCTCCTGCCACCGAGGCAGATCACCACGGACAGACAGTCGGCATGACCGTGCATGGAGTTCGGAACCGCGTCTGGCCGCATGCCCGCCGCCTGCTCGCCCACGTCGAAACACACGTAGTCGGCTCGGGACGACCAGTCGCTTCGGCTGACGGAGTAGCCACTGCGGTCGAGCAGGACAGCGGTCCGAGCAGGGGGAGTCGTGCCGAGTGCCTCGAACGCGCTCAAGCCATCCGGACCAAGCAACCACAGGGCATCCTCGTAGAATCGGCCGGCGACCGCCTTGAAATCGACGCGTCCAAAGAGCACGGCGCCGGTCGCCAGATAAGGCCGAAAATCCCAGAGCGGCAGGTGCTCCAGCCGAATGGGCTTGCCATCATCGGCTCCGCCGATCGCGGGCGTGGCGCCGTCCGGCTGAGTGAGCTGCATGCTGAAGTCGAGCCCGCGCTCGATTGCCGCCCAGACGTCCGAGGAAACTTCGTGGCCGTTGGCGCGCCCCACGAGCGCCGCCAGCAAGTAAAAGCCGAGCGTCGCGTGATGATAGAACGTGGATTGCTCGACCGACCCGCCATCAGCGTAGAACTGATCGCGCAGCCGGCTTTCGAGCACGGCACGGCCACGCCGGCGCCATGAATCCGATTCACGAAACTCCGGGAAACAGAGGCCCAGCGCGAAGAGCGCTGCCGCTTCACCAATCAGATGATTGTAAGGGCTCGAGTAGCGTTCCAGATGCGCGGCCAAGAACCGCCCGTGGTCGTAGAGTCCCTCCAGCCACTCGAGATGAAACTGGTCGTCCAGCGCCTCGGCAGTCAAGAAATACGCCCACAGCCAGGACCAGCTGCGAAAAGCCGGCTCCAGCGCGCACGCCCAGTTCACCCCGGTCCCGTACGGGTTGCCGGCGATCCAGTTTCGTACCAGGTGCTGGAGCGACCGCAGATCCTCGTGGTTGCCTGTCAGATAGTGGCCTTTCGCCAAATCGATGAGGAATTGCTGCCTATTCAGCTCCCACACGTACTTGACGTCGCCAAAGCCCACGTCTCCTCCATGCACGGGGATGTGGGCGTGAAAGGCCCGCGGCCAGCGCTTGTGCGTCACGGGATCGGCCTGCCAGTCGATGAGCGAGCCGTAGCAGAATTCGCGTCCAAAAAACGAAAAGCGATGCGCGCGAACAGCTGTGGCGTGCCGAAGCATTGCGTCGAATTCCTTCTGAAACGCAGGTTGAGCCAACCGCTCCTGCATCCGACGGCGTGCATGTGCGCCTGCAAGGAACCTTGCGGGCGAAGACCGGCGAGCCGAGAGCAGCCTGTGTCGCCAATCAGACCCCCGCCACTCAGGCTGTAGCGCCTGCCTCAACCGGTCGGGACGAGCCAACGTACCGCGTTGATGCTTCCACCACTCGAACGTGACAAGACATCGGTAGCCGAGGCGTCCGAACAGCTCGTGGGCCGGCATGGTGCGCAGCTTGCGGAGCCTGGTACCCAGACCGCCGATCCGGCGCCGGCTCACGCGAACTCCGGCCTCTGGCTCGTGCTCTGGATCTCCCTGGCGATCCACCGCCGATGCTGACGGCACACGACCGCGTTGTAGAGGGCTTCGGGAAACGGCGCGGGATTCACCGTCAGAGCGGTCAGGTTGTTCACCCGGTGGAGTAGGAGGTAAAGGCGGAACAATGGTCGATCTGGAGCCAGTGCGGGATCGAAGCCGTCAAGGAGTGCCCGCTGCAGCCGCTGGACGACGCGCCTCTGGAAACGCGGTTTGACTGTCAGCAGCTCCAATTGCAGGAAGAGACGTGTCAGGTCATGAACCCGGCTGCCCCGCTTGGCCATGTCGAAGTCCAACACGATGATTCGCCGACCGGAGACGAGCACGTTGCCGAGCGCCATGTCGGAATGCACGGGCACCAAGCTGAGTTCCTGGGGTTCGGCGTGGCGTCCGAGCAGTTCGATGTGCTGCCGAACACGTTCGCGATCCTCCTCGGTCAGCGCAGGGCGATCGGCTCCGACGAGCCGTGCGAGCCGCTGGTCGACGTAGCGCCGGACCTCGTCGAGGCAGACGAAGGCGTTGAAATGATCGGTGCCCTGGAAAACACGAAGCCAGCGCCCGACGGTGTTCATCGTGGCGTCCAGAGCGCGGAGTCGTGCCCCGGCCGGGAACCAGGCGGCATTGGAGCTGAGATGATCGAGCAACGTCGATCCCTCGACAGCCTCGGTGACGATCGTCAAGTGCTCGGGGTAACACGCCACCGGCGGAACAACGCCGAGGTCGCTGTGTACCAGCATCTCAGCGTGGACTCGACGGATGGTCTCGAACTCGCGGGCGACGCGCAGTCGCAACGCCTCCAGCCCGCCTTCGATTGGTTTCGGTTTGAACATCTTGACGAAGAGATGGGCAAGGGGCGTGTTGCCGTCGGCGCCACGAACGCTGACACGAAGGACATGCGAAAGGGGGCGCTCCTGGAAGGCGACCGGGACCAGCCGGAGTGGACCCGCGTTGAAATAGGCCACGACGTCTTGCTGCAATTTCGGCAGAACCGGATTAAACACCTGGGGCGCGGCGAAGTGGCCGGGGTTCACCGGGAGCGGGCGTCTGCCAATGGCCATGTCAACCGCACCGGCGCGGACGCAGGCTCGACGGCGTCCTTGCTGTTCTGCGCAGCGTCGGCCTCCTCCGTCGCGTGGATGCGCCGCAACGCGTAGGCGAGACCCACCATCCAGTAGCCCGCCTCCGCGTACAGCCGGTCGCTGAAGCAGGCGGCGACGAGAAAGGCGATCAGGGCGAGCTGAATCGCAAGCGCACGCCAATAGAAGAAGCCGTCCGCAGATGCAAGCTCCCTGTTCTTGACATGCGAAAGCATCGCGAACGCAGCGCCGTAGGCTCCCAGCAAGCAAATGAGCCCGAGGATGCCCCACTCGGCTGCGACCATGACGTAGGTGTTGTGCGGGGCTCGCGTCGTGCCGCGCTGCAACCGCTCTTCGTGCGCCTGCACGATGTCCGGGATATACACCGGGCTCAGGATATGGAAGCCACGGCCACCGCTGCCGAGCGGCCGCTCGATGGCGAGACGCACGCCGGCCCTCCAGGTCTCCAGCCGCTGCTGCGCGGACCCGTCTTCCTGGTAATTTGCGGTGGATTGCTGCCGGGCGATGAACTGCGGATCAGCCAGGAAAAGGAACACCGAGATCGCGCCGATCGCAGCCCCGACCAGTCGGAGCCGATAACCTGTTCGCACGAGATAGAAGGCCGCCGATAGCGCGGCGAGTATCCCAACGGTCGAGCCCCGGCTGTTGCACAACACGATCGTATTGACGACGAAGGGTGTCGCGATCGCCGCGATCGAGCGCAGGCGTATGTCTCTTTCGGTGAACAGGTAGATCAAGGCGAACGGCAGAACGGTCAGGAGGTGGGCCGACGCGCCGTTGTCGCTGAACGAGTCGCCCGAGCCAATGTTGCTCAGGCGGCCCTCAGAGCGCCGCGGCTCCACCCAGGCGTCCCACCCCCACCACAGGGCCCCGAGCAGGTGCGCCGCGACAAACAGGTTGAAGCCCCAGCGTGATCGGACCACGCCAGCGACGAGCATGGGGAAAATAATGGCCATCTTCACCCACTGCGACAACCAGTACCAGCTCACCAGAGGCTCGAGCGCCACGGTGGAGTTCACAAGCAGCATGACGGCGGTCTGTGCCACGAGCCAGCGTACGACCGTATTCGGAACCGGCGCCATTTCGCGGAGCGATGAACGGCGAAGCAGAAACGTCACGCCCAGGACAACCGAGATGATCAGGTTGTACCGAAGATCCGGTAACTCGTCGCCCCACCATTTCAACTCGGGCCGCATGTAGTACTCGAGGAGGTAGCCCAGCGCGGCGAACAGCGGGTTCACCAGCGACAATACGATCGCTGCGCAGTAGAGCGTGCTCCAGAAGAGTGCCGTAAGGCTCATCGTCGGCGTTCCGAGGTATCGATCCTGGAGCGGTAGTCGGGCTTTCTCAGGACGACGAGAAACGAGGGCTGGAGAACGTCGAGGGCGAGGAGTGAAATGAAAAACTGATACACCGCGCCGGCCAGGTACAGGGGTACGAAAAAGGATAGATACGATGGCTGAGATGGCAGCGGAACGAACTCCTCGACCTGCAGCTCCGCCCGGACCGCGCACTTGTTCAGCGCGCGTCGTGTGTTGCAGCGGTATCGCACGGGAAAATCCTCCCAACCCGTCCTGACAACGCGCTGCAACACCCAGGACTTGAAGCGCCCCGCGAGCCTGGCGAGCACAGAGACGTAGTCCCACTTGTTGGGGAGATTCATCAGGATGGCTCCTCCGGGCTTGGTGACGCGAGCCAGTTCCCGAAATGTGCGGTCGGGATCCTCTACGTGCTCGATCACGCTGCGGATGACGACGACGTCGAACTGCTCGTCATCGAAAGGAACCGTGTCGGCAGTGCACTGCCTGTAGAGCACGCCTTCTGGAAGCGCTGACGGCAGGACCTCCTGGAGGTCGGTGACAGCTTTCGTCGAAAACCGATGCCCAATCAGCCGGGTCACGCGCAAGGTGCGGCCGCAGCCGAACTCGAGCAGCGCGGCGGTGGGCGCGACGGCGCGTGAGCGCCGCTCGAACCAGCGGTCGAGAGCGGTCATGTGACTGACGAGGTACAGACGCGGCTGCAGGCGTCGTTTGCAGAACCGCTTGTTCGCATCGACGAATCGACTCCACACGGCAGCGCCGCCGGCAGTCCTCCGACGCACGCCGGAGGGGGCCTCACTGGCCCTGGCAGTCCCGTCCATGTCCATTACCTTCTGCCGCACGGCGGAATCACGGACTCTCTTGAAAACTGCGTCAAGTAAGCCTGCGATGAGACGGGCGGATCAGCGAGCTGGAGGCCTAACATCTGCAACGGCCCGGTAGACGATGCGGTCGGGTTCATGATTCGGCTCCGATGTCCTCGAGCCCAGCCGGCGCGCCCTGCGCACCGACCACGGTTTCGAGGATGCGTTCAATCTGCGCGGCTCCAACGTTGCCGTCGAAGAGCTCGCTGGGAAGCGGCGACGTGCGCGACGGCGCCGCTCGGATCGCGGTCACGATGGCCTCAGCGATTGCGGCTTCACCGGCGGGTGACACCGAGACCCCGCCACTGCGTCTCACCAGATCGGCCGTTTCGCCTTCTTCTGCCACTGCCAGCACCGGTCGGCCGGCCGCCAGGTATTCGTAGAGCTTTCCCGGCACGGACACGCTGTGCCCGGGCTGCAGGAGCAAGAGACACGAGGCCATCATCATGGCCCGGAGGCTCTGCTCTCGTGGAACGCGCGGGAGGAACTCGACGACCTCGTGAAGCCCGAGCCTGCGGCACGTTGCTGGCAGGTCCACTCCCTCAAGTGCATGTGGACCAAGGAACCGAAGGCGGAAGCGCGCAGGGTCGATTCTCCCCTGCGCGATGGCCGCGGCCAGCGCGTTCAGAAGCGGCACCGGCGTGCGCCCCGCGTACAAGGAGCCGGCATGCAGCATCACGAAAGGGTCTCGTGCCGGAACAGGCCTGGGCCTCAATCGGTCGAACTCCGCGGGGTCGCATCCATTCGGCACGACGACGAATTTCGATGCGACGGCGGCGGTGTACTCGGCGGCGAACTCGTCACGATTCGCCGCCGCAACGAACACGAGGCGATCCGCCCGATTGACGACGAAGCGTTCGAGCATCGCGGCCGTGCGAATCGAAAACGAGAACCTGTCGCCACGCCATGGCGCTCGCGACCAGGGATCACGGAAGTCGGCCACCCACGGCCGTCGCAGAGCCAGTCTCAATCCCGCCGCCACGAGCTGACCTGTCCAGGGCGGGGCGGACGAGTAGATCACGTCTGGCCGAATCGTGTGTCGCGCGGTGGCGACGCCCTTGACGAGTGCCGGCAGCAGCCAGCCGGACTCCCGATCGGGAATCGACAGCACCGCATCGACCACATCTTTCATCCTCGCCAGCCCCATCGTCTTGCGCCCGCGCCGGTTCGACAGGGGGCCCGAGTCTTCGCGTAGGTCCTGTGGCGCGGCGCGCTGCCATAATGCCCGCAACACGCGTTGCGAGCGTTCCCAAGGGCGCAGAGCGGCGGCACGAATGACGCGCACATCGGGCGGTACTGCGTCGAGCAGCATCAGATCGACAGGCGTTCCTGCGAGGTACGTCGACGGGTCGCTCGTCAACACGCTCACCTCCCAGCCACTGGCGTGGAGCCGGCGCACGACGCGCAGGGTGCGCATGGTGCCGATGGCGGCATGAGGCGGGAAGTCGTAGGCGACAATCAGCGCGCGGCGGCGTGTTGCAAGCGACCTGCTCACGGCACATCGCTCCGGCGCTGCTTGGGCTGCATGACGAAGCGCTCGAGTTCGAGCGCGAACACCAGGTCCTCGAGCCGTTCTTCGACTTCGATGCGCTCCAGCGCGTAGAGGTCGCTGTCCATGCCGGCAAACCCATTGCGCGACGTGGTCGCGGCGGCGTACCCCCCGTCGCGGACTGCCTGTTTCAGTTCGGCGGTCACGTAGCGCTCGGCGCCACCGTTTGGGTAGGAGAACAGCGTCACGGGAGCGCCGATCTCGCGCTCCAAGCGAACGCGCGACGCGACCAACTCCTCGCGCGCCGCGGCCAGTCCGGCGCTCGGCAGGTTCGGATGCGTCATTGTGTGCGACCCGATCGTCATCCCGAGCGCGTGCATCTCGCGAACTTCCTCCCATGTCAGCATCGCTCGATCGGGCCGATCCGCAGGCTCCGCGAGCGCTCGGAGCTGCTCTCGCAGCGCTTCGCGCACGGGAATCGGGGACGACTTGAACGCCCGACTCAGCTGCTGCACGGCCGTTGATCGGGCCACCCCGCAGCTCAGGTCCAGCTCAACGGATGTGGATTGGTGACTGACCGTTACACGTGACGCCCGAATGGCTCCGAGGAGCTGCCGCAATTCGACCGGCCAGAACGGCTGTTCACCGGCCAGACATCCGGCGGTCAGGAAAAACGTGGCACTGGCCCCGTACTTGGCCAGAGTGCGGGCGGCGGCAAGGTTGTCGGCGTAGCCGTCATCGAACGTCAGGGCGACTGCGTTTGAAGGCAGGGGCGTGCGGCCTGCCAGCGCGTGGACTGCATCCTCGAGGCGCACCAGGCTATACGCGCCCGTCAGATACGCGACGTGCCGCTCGAAGTTCCCGGGCGTAATGCAGATGGCGGGGTCCGCGTATGCGTACCCCTGGGGCCCGCATATGGCGTGGTAGCGAAGAATGGCCAGGCGCCGACTGGGCCGCACCCGCCTGATCACGGCACAGCCTCCCAAGCGCAGCAACGCCGTCTTGACGAAAGGCGCGGCGGCTGCTCGAATCCTGCGACCGTGTTGTGAGGGTGGGCGGGATGCGGTCATTGGCGCACACGGGCTGGGACAGGCACCTTAACTCGTTCGAAGCGGCGCCAGAGTACGGACTGGCGGCCGGTCAGCCCGCGGACGAACCCGACCGCCGCAGCGGCCTGGAGGAGGCAGAAGTAGTGGGCGATGGCCACGGGAGGAACGCGCCGTAGCCGTGGCACACAGCCAGCGACTCCCAGTGCCAACACGCTCGACAGGCCGACCGCCGCAGTCGCGTAGACGGGTGAATGGCCTGCCAGCACGGCCGCCGTCGTGAGGGCGCAGACGCCAAACGCGGGCGAGAACCAGCGTAGGCCCTTGTGCGAAACGAGCGAGAGGACGATCTGGGGCGCCGAGAGTGGAACGGCGCTGTCACGCCGGCTGAAGAATTGCATGGCGCCCGCGATCACGCGCGCCTTGCGTGCGAACTCCTCCCAGGCCGAATCCGATCCCTGCTCGAGCGCCCGGGCATTGGGGTCCAGCACGACCCTGCGCCCGGCCCGGATGACCCCCATCGGAATTGCCAGGTCATCGAGAATTGTATCTGGCGGGGGTGGGACGAACAATTCATGCCGCATGGCATAGAGGGCGCCGTCCGCTCCGACTGTCGACCCGATCGCGGACTCTGCGCGTTGAACCAATCGCTCGTACCGGTAGTAGAGATCCTCGGACGCGGCGAGTGCTGCGCGTTCGCCAACCAGCGTGACGTCGCCGCTTACGACTCCCACTTGATCATCCGCGAAGTTCCGCACGAGCGTGCGAACGGCGGCGCGCTCCAGAAAAGTATTGGCGTCCGAGAAGACGACAATCTCCGCAGTCACGCTCTTCAGGCCATCATTGATCGTCGCGGTCTTGCCCCGTCGTTGAGAGAAGTCCAGTAGCTGCACTCGCGGGGCGAATCGCCGGACGATTTCGTTCGTGTCATCAACCGACCCATCGGACGCAACCACGATCGCCAGTCGGTCCGCAGGATAGTCGAGCTCGAGCGTGTTTCGAAGCTTCGCCTCTATGACGCCCTGCTCGTCATTGGCGGTGATGAACACACAGACCTGTGGCGCGATCGGTGCGCGCCGGATCGGGCGAACCCGCAAGCGCTGCCAGATCTTGAGAAGCGCTGGATACCCCGCGTAGATGTAGACGAGGATGAAAGTAGAACTCCAGAATAGGATTGCCATCAACGACTCGAGTGGCATGACAAGAGAGGCGACGGTGGCGCCCGTCAGCGTCAGCGCCACAACTCCCTGGAACATCTGGCCGACCGGTACGAGGACGCCGACCTCTCGTCCGTCCCGTTCGCGGTGCCGAGGCGTTTCCCACACGCCGGTCACTCGACCCAGGCACCCCTTGACGACCCCCACGGTCGACGCTGCGTTGATGACGATGAAGTACGCGAACATGCCGCCGAGCCAACGTCCGGCACGGGTGGCGCCCATCAGGGCCGTCGCCGTGAGAGCCAGAGGCGTCAGGACGGGGTGGGGCCTCAGCTCGGTTGCCAACGTTCCGATCGCCCCGACGGTCGCGAGGACGAGAAGCGGCCCCGAGAGCCACCGAAGCAGCTTGTGCGACACGAGCGCCCAGGCAAAGACACCGACACGGAGCGGATTCAGCACGCCGGGCGCCTGAAACACCGCCCGCCAGCTGCGGCTCACGATGCGGATTCGGCGCCGGTACTCAGCCCGCATCCCCCCGGCGCTTTCCTCGTAACAAAGCGCGGCCGGCTCGTACACGGCCCGCCTCCCGGCTTCGACAATCTGCAAGGGATTCAGGAAGTCGTTGATGGCGTCTTCAGGCAACGTACGCCACAGCGATCGCCGGATGGAGTAGATGGCACCGTCCCCGCCGACCATCGACCCCACCGCTGTCTCCAGGCGTTTGATCTGGATCTCATAGTTCCAGTAGGCACGCTCCCCGATATCGGCGACCGACGTCCCGCCTGTGCGATAGCGCGCTTCTCCAGTCACACAGCCCACCGTCGGGTCCGCGAAGTTTCGCACCAGCTTGAGCACCGCGTCGGGTTCGTACGTGACGTTCGCGTCGGAGAACACGACAATCTCGCCGTTCAGCAACGGAACTGTGCAATTCAGGCCGGCCGTCTTGCCGCGCCGCTGACTTTGGCGCACCACCTTCACGCCCTGAGGCGCATAGCGAGAGACGATGTCATCCGTTCCGTCCGTTGAGGCGTCTGACACCACGACGATCTCGAGCCGATCGGGCGGATACGTGAGCGCTAAGGCGTTTTCGATCCGATCTTTGATCGCGGCAGCTTCGTTGTGCGCGGAGATGACGAGGCTCACGGAAGGGGTGATGTCGGCGAGTTCCAGCGGGCGTGCTGGGCGCACCCAAGCCACCAGACGCAGGAGCAACGGGTAGCCTCCATAGACATAACCGAGGACCGCGAGTGGGACGAGGAAGAGTAGCAGCATCTGTCGAATCCTGGGGGCTGAGCCCCATTTGCGGCTACGGGATATTGCGCACGACCAACGGCCCCAATCGGGTTGCGAGTGGCACCGGGAGGTGCTGCCAGGCTCGAATTGCGAGGCGAAATCTCGGGTTCTTCGGGCTCAGCTCAGGGAGCGACCGTCCTCGAGCGGTCCAATACTCCCAGACCATGTCTCGCGGTTCGGCCCCCCAGCCCTTCTTGAAGACGTAGGTCCCTTCACCGGGCGTCGAGCGACCAAGATCGAACGTCTGGAAGCCACGGTCCGCGGCAAACCGCACCATCGTCCAGTACAAGAGGACGTTTGCGCACGACGGATTGAACGCGCGGAGCGCCGCGGCCCAGGGGACCTCGATGGTGTTCCCATGCCAATGGACTACCGACGCGGCCACCGGCTGTCCGTGAGCCCGGATGACGAACAGACGTGAGCGGTCTGGGAACGCTGAGACCACCTCCTGAAAGAACCGCGCGCTGTAAACGGGGGTGCCGAGGTCTCGCATGTGGTGCGCGAAGACGCTATAGAACTCAGACAAGAGCTCAGCTCCTCCGCACGTGGGCTCCAGACCGTCTTTCTCGGCCTTGCGCACTTGATTCCGAGCCTTGCGGTCGAGCTCGTTCCACTGCTGCTCGGCGCTCGAGCGGAGGCGGAGCACCATGGCGACCTTGTGACGCTTTGGCGTCAGGCTGGGGAAATGCTGCTGCGTGTGGCGAAGCTCGAGGTGCGAGCCGCCAGCTCTCGCGGTCTCCTCGATGGCTCGCTCGAGTAAGGCGTGCTCGGCTGCCGGGCCATCCGCGAGGACGCCGCCGTAATTGAGAAAAGGCATCGAGACGGTGAAGCGTCCGTACAGGCGGCTGCGAAAGAACACTAGCGGGAGCACGCCAATCACCCGTTGGGCCGTCTCCGCGACGAGATACTTGGTTTCGTGCCCGAAGGCGGCGCCGATGACTGACATCCACGCGCGACCATGGTAGGGGGAGGCGTAGGGGTGAGCCGCGAGGTAAGCATCACAGGCTTCGGGCGGTGCGTCGTCGCGGACGGTCACGGCCCGTCGCTCTTCAACGCATTGGACGATCGTCCCCTCAAACGCCGTAACTGTACCCCGCACCTCAGTGTGCTCCACCGACGTCTTCAAGGGTCCTGGGCAGGAGCCACTCGGCCGACGTCGAGCTGGAACGCGTGCTCAGCATTGACGCGATCGTCCCGAACGAGAAGTCCTCGAGCAACGTGCGAAGCCGCCGTTCGGTCTTGTGCAGGTTGTGATAGTGCCGCAATCGCCCGAGCCCGCGTACCGGAAGACGTGGCTGGGCGGGATCGATTTCCCAGGGGTGGACGTAGAAGACTGCGGCTTGCCGCTCCAGGGCGTTCAACCTGGCGATGCCCCATTTTGTCCACGCATACGGGAACAGTCTGAAATAGCCGCCGCCGGCGATCGGAAGGTTCCATGGGCCGATGCGCACAGTCGACGCAGGAACTTCGATGAGCGTGCCGCAGCTCCGCTGGACGCAATGGGAATGCCGTGGCGCGGTCGGGATTCCGTAACGATCATGGCGGATTGGAAAGACACTCGCGTCGTACCGATACCCTTCCTCGATGAGGATCTCCAAAGCCCAGAGAGACCGAGCTGTGATTGAAAAACTTGGGGCCCGATATCCTTCCACCGCCATACCGCTCGCATCCTCGAGGAGGCGTTTGGCCGATCGCACATCGTCTCGAAAGCCCACCGGTGTTTGGCGATGCACGAGCCGATGCGCATACCCGTGCGACGCGACCTCGTGTCCGCGGGTGGCGATTTCGCGCACGAGGCGTGGATGGCGGTCTGCGACCCATCCAAGCACGAAAAACGTGCTCTGCACACTGAACTCGTCGAAGATGTCGAGCAGTCGTTCTGTGTTGCTGCAAACTCGGCTCGGGATCTGATCCCACGAGGACCGGGAAACGATGCCGTCGAAGGCACTGACTTGAAAGTAGTCCTCGACGTCGACGCTCATTGCGTTGACGAGGGGGACGGAATCTGGTGACGACGACCGCATCGTTACGCGCCTCTTTGTAGCAGGACGGTCTTGACGGTCGCCAGGATGATGAAGACGTCGAGCGCGAGGGAGAGATTCTTGATGTAGTACAGATCGTACTGCAACTTCTCCAGGGCGTCCTCGGTCGTCGCGCCGTAGGTGTATCGGACCTGGGCCCACCCGGTGATGCCCGGCCGCACGATGTGTCGCTGCCCGTAGTACGGGATTCGCTCCGTCAGCGTGCGGACGAAGACCGGTCGTTCGGGGCGCGGTCCGACCAGGCTCATGTCCCCACGCAGGACATTCCAGAGCTGTGGCAGCTCGTCAAAGCGCGAGCGCCGGAGCCATCTGCCGATCGGCGTGACCCGCGTGTCACCCTGCTTCGATGCCCAGACGGGGCCAGTCTCGACTTCCGCATCCTGCTGCATCGACCTGAACTTGTGGACGGTGAAGACGCGGCCCTGCAACCCGACGCGTCTCTGGTGGTAGAACACTTGGCCCGGAGACGACAGCTTGACCGCGATCGCAATGAGGGCCAACAACGGCAGCGCAACAATCAGGCCGATGCCGGCGACGACGAGATCGATCTGACGCTTGGTCGAGGCCAGCGCCCGCGTTTTCCTGAACCCTTCTGAAAAGATCAACCAGCTCGGTCGCAAGTTTTCGACCGCGATCTTACCGGTGTACTGCTCGTAAACAGAGGCCAGGTGATCGAATTGGACGCCGTCCATCCGGAGATTCAGCAGTTTCTCCATCGGCAGCTTGCCACGCGCGTCGGCGAGACTCACGACGACCCGATCGACGGCGCGTGCCCGGACGATCGACGGGATGTCTTCGATCGTCCCGACGACGCCAGGATTGATCACGGGACTGCCGACGCGGGCCGGGTCAGGGTCGACGAAACCGACGATCTCGACGCCCAGTTCGTGTCGGCGGGCGAAGAGCTCGGAGGCGAGGCCGATCACCGCTGGACTCGTACCTACGAGGAGGAGCCGCTCCCTCGGACGCACCCGGCGGCTCGTCCATTCGAAGGCGATCCTCAGCCCCATGACGAGGGCCATGATGAAAAGCGCGGCGACGATGAAGACGCCGCGGCCGATCACCAATGCCGGGAACCAGTAGTACAGCGTCGCCAGGATGATCGACGCGGAGGCGAGTGCATTGAGTACCCGGATGAACGCCTGGCGGCGTTCCGACAGCAGGCGCAGGTCATAGAGGTCCGCGTAGTACAGGCACCCCTGGACGACTGCTGCGATCAACAGCGCCTTTGGGAGACCATGCTCGAACATGACCACTTCCCACGCGTTTGACCCCAGCCGCACGTAGGCTGCCAACCCGGCAGCCAACACGATCAGCAGCGTCTCGCACAGGATGAGCATCAGCCACCGGACCGTGATCCGAAGCGCCATGATGCGCATCATGGGCGCTCCGGCCCCTGGATTGGGCGCAGGCCGTACGGGTAGCGGTCGTAGTACTTCCTGCCGTACCCTGCCTGTAGGTGTGCGTCTGCCTGATTCAAGACGACGCCCGTGATGCGGTTCCGGCCGATGATGTCGGCGGCCCGCTTCACCAGGGCATGCGGTGTCGAGCCGGCCTTGACGAGGAGAATGGCGCCGTCGACCATCGAAGCCAGCAGGTGGGCGTCTGGCAGCATGAGCAGCGGAGGCGTGTCGATGATCACCCAGTCGAACGCCTCCTTCGCCTCGTTCAGCAGCTGACGCATGCGGTCTGACGTGAGGGCGGCCATCGGGTCCTCGGTCGGTCGTCCCGCGGGAAGAATCCACAGAGTGGGTGAAACCGATCGCAGAACCAGCTTCACATCGGCTTCACCGTGTTGAAGGCCGTCCAGCAGGCCAGTCGCCGTTTCGAGCTGAAACACTTGATGCAGCGCCGGTTTGCGCAGGTCCGCGTCGATGAGCAGCACACGGTTGAGGTACGACTCGCTCAGGGTGAGGGCAAGATTGGCCGCGGTGAGCGTTTTTCCTTCGCCAGGCACTGAGCTGGCGATCATGATGACGGACAGTCCGCTGTTCGACTGCGCGTCGTGCAGCATGGCCGCGAGCCGGCGGTACTGCTCGCGAGGGACCCGTTCCATCTTGTTGTCCGCGACGACTTTCTCCTCTAGCCTAGAGTCGATTCGCTCGCGCAGCGGCGAAGGCTCAGGCGTATCCGGCGCTGGCGGTGTCCGATCCTCCGGGGACCTGGCCCCGGCTGCTGTGTGCGAGCGCTTTCGAAGGCGACCGGCAATCTCGATGGGAAACGGCTCTTGGGCCAGTTCCTCCACGTCGCTGCCCCCGACGGGCTCTGGGGTCGAGCCCGTGTGTGAAGCCTGCCCTTCGGCCGCGCGCCGCAGGGCCTCGTCGATTCGGCTCATCCTTGCCTCATTCCCGACATCCGTCTCTCGAGGTTAGAAAATCGAAAAGCGTCGACGCTTTGGATACAGACTGATGAACATGCCCGCCTCGGTAGTGCCAGATTCCCCTCGGCCACTCGCACCGGTCGGGGCCGCCGTGGTGGACTCTCGGCTCAGCGGCCCGTCGGCGACCGGTGAGTCAAGCGCCAGCACTCGTGGCGGGCCGCTGGTGTGTCTCGCCCGATCATCCGCTGACGGGGCCGCACTCCCGTCTCGAGCGTCGTCGATCGACGAGACGCCCATGTCGAGATCCGCGCACACTTCCTCCACAATCGCGCGGCCGACGGGACGGATCCCGACTGCAAAGCCAGCCAGCAACGCGTTGTCCGCGAGCACGCTGATTGTCCGCGGGATTCCTCCGGAGCGTTCGTGGAGCAGCATGACGGCCTCGCGCGTGAAGACCTTCGCCCCGATTCCCCCGGCCGCGGCGATTCTTCCGGCCACGTAACCAAGGGTCTCGATCAGCGTGAGCGGGCGCAGCTCGCACCGCAACGCGATACGTTGCTTGAGTTGCCGCAGGCTGTCCTGATTGAGCCGAGCCGAGAGCTCGGGCTGCCCTGCTAGCACGACCGACAGCAGTTTTGTTTCATCGGTTTCGATGTTCGCGAGGAGCCGGAGTTCTTCCAGTATTTCTGTCGGAGCGGCTTGAGCTTCATCGACGATGAGCACGGTCGACTCTTCGCGGCCGTGCCGGTCACGCATCAACGATTCGAGCTCGAGCAGCAGCGAACTCTTCGAGGTTTTGGCTTCTGGACTTAGTCCAAAGCGAGCCGCGAGCATCTCGACGAACTCATCGCGCGTCAACGCCGGGTTATGCAGGTGCACCCGGTGTATGCGGTCGGGCTGACGTTCCAGCGCCGCCCGAATGACCGTGGTCTTGCCCGTGCCCGCCTCCCCCAGGAGAAGCGTGATGCCCTTGCGCGACGCGATTCCGTAATCGAGGTTGCTGAGCGCTTCGCGATGCCCGTCAGTTAGGACCAGGAATCGCGGGTTCGGCGTCAGATCGAACGCCCGCTCTCGAAGGCCGAAGAACGATCGATACATCAGCGAATCCACGTCGGAATGAGCTGCAGCCGCCATGCCAATGCGGCCGCGGCTAGCAGGAGGCTGGCGAGCGATGCCGACAGCGCTAGTTGACGATGGCGCCGACGGCGCTGGCGCTCGCGGCGCGTGACCATGAGCGGGACGACAGCCAGCACGGGCATCGCAAGGCTTGAGACGACATCGTCGTCCGTATTGAGCGTCGTGTCCCGGTATTCCAGCAGGCCCACGAGCATG
Source organism: Acidobacteriota bacterium (assembly GCA_052389315.1). GTDB lineage: Bacteria > Acidobacteriota > Vicinamibacteria > Vicinamibacterales > UBA2999 > JACCSI01. Next base: position 2,811 of record JBQTIE010000201.1, on the reverse strand, counting down.
ACGCCGAAGGCCAGCCCCCCCATGAGCCCAAAGAAGTTGAGCCGCTTCCGGTCCGGACTGATGTGACGTTCGGGGACGCGGGCATTGTCAATCACCCGGAATTGCTCGCCGATCTGACGTCGCTCGAGGTTCACCGCGATCTTCGACTCTTCGCCTTTGCGGAGCAGCGTCGTGTACTGTTCCTGGAGAGTCGAATAGTCGCGCATCAGTTCCGTCACCGCGGATTCCAGGGCGGGGGCGGCCTCCAGACGCGCGGTGTAGGACGCCAGGGCATCGCGCAGGCGGATCTCTTCCAGCCGTCGGGCTTCAAGACGCCCGCGGACTTCCTCCATTTCGAGCTTCATGGCTGTCACCCGGTTCGCTGCGGGCGACTGGCCATCGACGCCTTGTGCCATCGGCGACACGGCCGCGGCGAGCGCTTCAACTTCCGCCTTCTGTTCGAGCTCGGCAACAAGTCGCTTGGCTCGCCCGACGTCCGGGTGCTCGGGCTTCAATCGCAGCTCCAGGTTACGCAAGACGGCCCGCGCCGAGTCGAGCTGCAGGACCGCGGTTCCGGGAGGTGCCTGACCATCCTTGACGAGCACCGGCGGCGTGTTCGCCGCGGCCGCTTCGGCGGCGGCGATTCCGGTTTCCAGCGTCTGCAGTCGCTCCCTATCCCTCGCGACGCCGTCCGCATTGGCTTGGAGCTGCAACTGTGCCGTCTGCATCATCTGAAGGTTTGCTTGAGCTTGTGACGGCAGGCGCCCGGCGTTCGTACGCCGGAAATCTTCGAGCTTCTTCTCGTGCTCGATGAGCCGGCGGCGCGCATCCGCAAGCTCGGTCTGCAGGAACTGCTGCGTCGATTCTGCGAACACCTCCCGGACCTGCAGGTTCTCCTGCACGAACATCGAGGCGAGGCGCTCTGCCACCTGCATCGCAGTGCGGGGCTGCGACGACTCGAAGCTCACGACGAAAGAACTGGAGTCCTCATTTCGCCGACGCGGTTGGGCAATGTTGATCTTGACGTCGCGTTGACGCATGGTTTGGACGACATCCTCCAGGGGCATCGCTTGACGCTCGATCGGGTAGAGGTTGAATTCTTCGATAATGCGTTCGAGACGCGTCCTGCTGAGAATCTGCTGGCTGATGGCGGTGAGTCGTTCCGAGACATCGGCAGTGACTGTCGATTGGACATAGCTTTGAGGTACACGCTGTGGGATGACCAGCACGGTCGTCTCCGCACGGTACCGATTGGGCAGAAAGTACGTCCAGGTGAAGGTCGCAGTGGCGGCCAGAACGGCCGGGATCAGGATGAACCACTTTCGGGTCCACACAATCCAGAAGTAGTCCTCGGGAGTGTACTTCTTACCGGGTAGCATCGCGGCTCCTCGATTTCGTGATCAGCGGCACCCAGACGTTCAAGGAACCGCGTACGCTGTGTCGCTCGAGCCGGTTCGAGAAGTCCGGAAACAACAGGGCGGCCCGATCAAACTGCTGATGAGAATAGGTGTAGCTGACAGCGAGACTGGCGTAACGGCTCAGCGCGTATCCAAGACCGACGTTGCCATGATATCTGTCGAACCCGCCGGCGCCGTCCCTGAACCCCAGCCGGCCCGCCAGTGCGTGCGCCCTGGAGTGGAACTGCACGCGCCGAGTGAACAGGCCACCCAGGCTGGCCGTCACCGTATCCGCAGACAGAGGCTCGGGCCAAGCTTCGCTGAAGAAGACCCCACGCGTGTAGTTGAGAGCCGCGCTCCATGTGCGACCGAGCTCGTGACTCAACGTCACGGCCCCGTTGGCCCGGAAACGATTGCCGGTGCTCGACTCGCCCGGCGATGTGGTCGCCGTCGTGCCAGTGCTGAAAGACAGGGACGTGCGCCGGGAAAACGAAAGATTCCGGCTGTAATCGACGCCAGCGTCGATCAGGTGCTGAGTGAAATTACCACTCGACGGGCCGTAGAGCGCCTCGACGTAGTGGTACCCGGCCCGCGCGGCAAGCCCCTTCCCGAGCGTGTACGTCAGCCTGGCGCCCACATTCTGGTGGCTGAACCGACCGCGTATGGCCTCCGACGACTCGCGGATTCGGTACCCGTAGTCGGCCTGGACCGCCGTCCGCTGCGACAGCTGCCTGTTGAACCTCACTTCGCCGCCGTAGGCCAGGAAATGTTCTCTCGATGCCAGAAGGTCGACAGCAACACCCGCAGCGGGCCCAGCAGTCTGATCGAGAACATTCACGAGGGCGGATCGGAGGCTGTACGGCTGGTAGACCGCCCGCCCGATCATTGAAAGGCCGCCGCCGACATCCACGGAGGTGTCGAACCGTGCGTTGTAGGTCGGCAGGAAGCTGCCTGCAAGCGTCGGGTAGTAGCTCACAGCGGTGCCGGCGCCAGCGCCGATGTTCACCCGGCCGCTGACCAGGGCATACGAGAGGCCAGTCGTCGCCTGCCCCACGCCTCCGCGAAACGTCGTATTCAAGTCGGTCGCCCTCGGGCGGTCGGACCCTCGCACGTCGGCGGCGAGATTGTTGTCATACCCCCCGCTCAGCGATACCGTCGCCGACAAACTCTGCGTGGTCTCCCCCGTGCGTCCGCCAAACAAGCCCCGATACGGCCGCTCCGGCCGAGGCGCCTGCGCAAGCACCGGTACAGCTAGCGTGAGCAAGACGACGCTCATCACCGTCACGACCAAATGGAGACTGAAGGGCATGGGCGGCCAGGGTTACGGAACGACGACCGTATCGCCAGGCTTGAGCTCGATGTTCTGCCGGAGGTTCCGGCGCTTCTTGACTTCGTCGTAGTTGAAGCGGTAGCTCATCGGCCTGCCGTTCTCCGT